>JAEYVD010000407.1 GCA_023432075.1 Pseudomonadota bacterium
GCAAGCCGCTGCGCACGGCGCCTTCCAGCACCCCGGGGTAGCCCGTGTCGGTCCAGTCGCCGGCCAGCGCCAGCGTGGGCCACGGCGTGGAGTTCAGCGGGCGGATAAGTCCTGGCACCGCGGCGAACGTCGCGCGCTTTTCAATGAAGAGTTCGGCGGCCGACACGTCCGGCATCGGCGGCAGCCTGAGCGGATGCGCGGCGGCCTGTTCGGCGATCTGATCGATCAGGGCTTCAATCACCTGCCGCCGGTTGCGTTCGCCCATGCCGACCGCGGCGCTGGCCACGAGCGCCAGTTCGCCGGCCTTGGTGTCGCCAGCAAGCTGGGCGCGGTCGAATACCCACTGGCCCGCATGACCGCGGGCCGTGTCCTCACGCAGCATCATCATCGGCTCGGGCAAGCGCCACGGGCTTGCCAGGCGGATGTTCAGCGTCGCGATGGGCAGATAGTCGAAAGCCTTGAGCGCATCGAGCAGCCCCGTGGCGCCGGCCTTGCGCAGCGGGCCGTCCAGCAGGCGCGCGGCGAAGGTGGGCGGCACGGCCAGCACGGCGGCGTCAAAGCGCTCCTGGTTGATGTCGATGCCATCGGCCGACGGATGCAGCTGGCGCACCGTGCTGCCATACCGCATGGTGACTTGGCGGGCGGCGGCGTCGGGCCACAGCGCCGACAGGTCGGTGCAGGGCAGAAGCAGATCGCTGTCTTCGCGCGCGCCGGCCAAGCTGTCGCGCAGCACCCGGGCGAACAGCACCGCGCTGGCCGTGGCGATCGGCGTGTTCAGCGCGGCCAGGCATAGCGGTTCCCATACTTGCCGGATCAGCACGTCGGACTGTGCGTGATAGTGCAACAGATGCAGGACCGTCCAGTCGCGTGGCGGCGTCCAGGACATGGTCTTCAAGCCGCGCATCAGGCGCAGCATCGCGAATCGGTCGCTCCACGAAAGTCCGTGCGCGCGCAGCACGGCCAGGGCCATGTTCAGCGGCGCCGGAATGCGGGGCGCGGACAGGTGAAAGCGACCGTCCAGGCTGGCAAGCCGCAAGGGGCGACGCATCAGCAGGGCGTCCGGATTGCGGCCCACGCGGCGCATCAGCGCCAGGGTTTCGTTGTAGGCGCCGCACAAGAGGTGCTGGCCGTTGTCCAGCGGCGCTTCGAATTCGCCGTGAAAGACGCGCCGCGCGCGTCCGCCCGGGGTGTGCCCGGCCTCGAACACCGTGACCTTGGCGCCGGCTTCGCGCAGGGCGACGCTGGCCGCCAGCCCGGCCCAGCCTGCGCCAATGACTGCCGCCTTCACCGGGCCAACCGGCGGACCAGGCCGCGTCCGCCGCCCACCCAGGTTTTCCAGGCGAGCCAGAGTTTGCGCAGGGGCGTGAGCGAAATGCGCTGGTGCAGCACCTGCCAGTTGTCGCGCTCGATCTCGTCGAGCAGCGCGTGGTAGATGGCGGCCATCATGAGTCCGGGCCGCTGCGCGCGGCGGTCCGCCTCGGGCAGGTTGCTCATCGCCTCGCGGTACAGCTCGCGAGCGCGGTCGGCCTGGAATTTCATCAGCGCGCTGAAGCGGTCGGAATACTCGCCATTCAGAATGTCCGAGGCCTTGACCTCGAACTGCTGCATGTCGTTGACCGGAATATAGATGCGGCCGCGGCGGGCGTCGTCGCCCACGTCGCGGATGATGTTGGTCATCTGGAACGCCAGCCCCAGCTTTTCCGCGTACACCAGCGTCTTGGGATCGGAGTAGCCGAACACGCCGGCCGACAGCTCGCCCACGACGCCGGCGGCATGCCAGCAATACTTGCGCAGGCCGGGCCAGTCCAGGTAGCGGGTCTGGTCCAGGTCCATTTCCATGCCGTCGATCACGGCCAGCAGGCGGTCACGGGTGATCGAACAGGTCTCCAGATGCGGCTGCAGTGCGCGCGTGACGGGATGATCTGGCTTGCCGTCGAACATCTGGTCGACCTGCGTGCGCCACCAGGCGAGCTTGATGCGCGCCAGCGACGGATCGGTGCATTCGTCGACCACGTCGTCCACTTCGCGGCAGTACGCGTACAGGGCCGTGATGGCGCGCCGGCGCTCGGGAGGCAGGAAAAGAAAGGAATAGTAGAAGCTGGAACCGCTTTTGGCGGCTTTTTCCTGGCAATACTCGTCAGGGGTCATTAGGCACGGCCTGTTACTTGATGGAGCGCCACAACATGATGGCCCAGTCTTTGGCGCCCAATTCGGGGCGATTCATGAATACATCGTAGCCGCTCGCCTCGATCCGCTCCAGGACGCGCAGCCCGCCTTGCACCACCAGGCGCAGCTCCAGGCCGATGCGGCCGGGCAGGCGGCGCGCCAGCGGAGCGCCGAAGTGTAGCAGCGCCCGTGTGCGTTCGACCTGGAAGGCCATCAGCTCGCGCCATGCAGGCGTCAGACGGCAGGCGGCCAGGTCTTCGTCCGAGACGCCGTGGCGGCGCAGGTCTTCTTGCGGCAGGTAGACGCGGTGCTTGTGCCAGTCCACGCGCACGTCCTGCCAGAAGTTCACCTGCTGCAGGCCCGTGCAGATGGCGTCGGACTCGGTGATGTTCTGCGGCGTGCTGGCCTCGAAAAGATGCAGCATCAGGCGTCCGACCGGATTGGCCGAGCGGCTGCAGTAGTCCATCAAGGCGGTGTAATCGTCGTAGCGCTTGACGGTCAGGTCCTGCTCGAAGGCGGACAGCAAGTCATAGAAGGGCGTGATCGGCAACTGGTGCCGGGCAATCGTCTGCGCCAGCGGGCCGAAGATGTCGGCCAGCGGCGGCAGGCCGGGCGCGGGCGGGGTGCCCGGTTCGGCGCCGATGCGGTGCAGCTCGGTGCGGAACGCGGCCAGTTGGGCCAGGCGCTCCTCGTCGGTCGCGCTGCCTTCGTCGGCAATGTCGTCCGCGGCCCGTGCGAACCGGTAGATATCGGTCACGGCGCCGCGCAGCCTGCGCGGCAGCAGCAGCGAGGCAACGGGAAAATTCTCGTAGTGATCGATGGACATGGAAAGTAGCCAGTTGACAGACAAGGTCTGCAAAGACGGCGCAAAGCGGAAAACGGTCTCATTTTAGAGTAGTCGCTCGCGCTTGATCTGACCGCCTGCCGTCGGGGGCGCCGGATCAGTTAGACTTGGACGCCACAGGATCTCACACCATGCCGCGCCCAATCTCCGCTACCGTTTCCGTTTCTGCCCTTGCGCACAACCTTGACGCCGTGCGCCGCCACCTGGACCAGACCGCCGCCGC
>JAEYVD010000425.1 GCA_023432075.1 Pseudomonadota bacterium
CAGTTCACGTATTTCCAGCAGGTCGGCGGCCTGGACTGCACGCCCACCACCGGTGAAATCACCTACGGCCTGGAACGCCTGGCCATGTATCTGCAGGATGTGCAAAGCGTCTACGACCTGGTCTGGACGGAAGGCGCCAACGGCAATCGCGTGCTTTACCGCGACGTGTTCCACCAGAACGAAGTCGAGCAATCCACGTACAACTTCGAGCACTCGTCGGCTGACATGCTGTTTGCGCATTTCAACGACTACGAAGCCGAGGCCAAACGCCTGATGGACGTGCCGCTGGCGTTGCCGGCCTACGAGGCCGCGCTGAAAGCCGCGCACACCTTCAACATGCTGGACGCGCGCGGCGCGATCAGCGTGACCGAGCGCGCCGCCTACATCGGCCGCATCCGCAACCTGTCGCGCGCCGTCGCGCAGGCCTACTACGATTCCCGCGAACGACTGGGCTTTCCCATGCTGGGCCGCGACAAGGCCGCCGGGGAGGCTGCATAAATGACGACGAACATCCGCCCGCTGCTGGTCGAACTGCTGACCGAAGAACTCCCGCCCAAGGCCCTGCAGAAACTGGGCCAGGCCTTTGCCGAAGGCGTGCGCGCCACGCTGGACCGCCACGGCCTGCTGGCCGAAGGCTGCGCCGTGACGCCGTATTCGACGCCGCGCCGCCTGGCCGTCCACCTGTCCGCCGTGCTCGCGCAGGCGCCCGACCAGGCCTATGCCGAAAAGCTGATGCCCGTGAAGATCGGCCTGACCGAAGACGGCAAGGCCACGCCAGCGCTGCAAAAGAAACTGGCCGCCAAGGGCCTTGAAAATATCGACCTCGCCACGCTGGACCGCGAATCCGATGGCAAGCAGGACTACCTGGTGGCGCGCGGCACGGCCGCCGGTGCGCAACTGGCCGCCGGCCTGCAGGAAGGCATCGAGGCCGCCATCGACGGCCTGCCCATCCCCAAGGTCATGCGCTACCAATTGGCTGACGGCGTCACCACCGTCAAGTTCGTGCGCCCGGCGCACGGCCTCATCGCGCTGTTTGGCGCCGACGTTGTGCCGGTGCAGGCACTGGGCCTGTCCGCCGGCCGCGAGACGCTGGGCCACCGCTTCATGAGCCAGGGCGCCATCGCCATTGCCGACGCCGACGCCTATGTCGCCACGCTGGCCGAAAAGGGCCACGTCGTGGCGTCGTTCGAAGCGCGCCGCGCCGAGATCCAGCGCCAGCTGCAAGAAGCAGCGACCCGCCTGTCCGCCACGCTGGGCGACGACCCCGAAGTGACCGCGCTGCTGGACGAAGTGACCGCGCTGGTCGAACACCCCACCGTCTACGTGGGCCAGTTCGAGGAACAGTTCCTGCAGGTTCCGCAGGAATGCCTGATCCTGACCATGCGGCTGAACCAGAAGTACTTCCCGCTGTTCGATCCGGCCACCGGCCGCCTCACGCACCGTTTCCTGATCGTGAGCAACATGCGCACGGACAACCCGGTGAACATCGTCGAGGGCAACCAACGCGTGGTGCGTCCGCGCCTGGCCGATGCGCAGTTCTTCTTTGAAACCGACCGCAAGACGCCGCTGGCCGCGCGCGTCGAGCAACTGGGTTCGATCGTCTATCACAACAAGCTGGGCACCCAGCTCGAACGCGTGGAGCGCGTGCGCGCCATCGCCCGCGGTATTGCCGGCGAACTGGGCGGCGACGTGTCCGCCGCCGACCGCGCCGCCATGCTGGCCAAGGCCGACCTCGGCTCCAACATGGTGGGCGAATTCCCCGAGCTGCAAGGCATCATGGGCGCTTACTATGCCGCCGGCGACGGCGAGCCCGCCAGCGTCGTCGAGGCCCTGCGCACCCAGTACCGCAACCGCTATGACACGCCGGTGACCCAGGACACCCTGACCGCCGCCACGTTGTTCATCGCCGAACGCGTCGAAACGCTTGTCGGCATCTGGGCGATCGGTCTTGCCCCCACCGGCGAGCGCGACCCCTTCGGCCTGCGCCGCGCCGCGCTGGGCCTGATCAGCGCCTTCGAACAACTGGCCGCGGGCGGCTGGCTGAAGATCAGCCAGGATGGCCCGCTGACCCTGGACGGCCTGCTGCAGCTGGCCGCCGGCACGTTCCCGGCCGGCAAGATCCCGTCCGGCACGCTGGCCGAGGTCCGCACCTTCATCTACGAGCGCTACCGCAACCAGCTCATCAACGACTTCGACCGTAACGCCGTCGAGGCCGTGATCGCGCTGACCCCGCCGCTGCACCAGGTGGCCGAGCGCGTGCGCGCCGCCGCGGCGTTCGCGCAATTGCCCGAGGCCGCCAGCCTGGCCGCCGCCAACAAGCGGATCGGCAACCTGCTCAAGAAGGCCGAAGGCGAAATCGGCGCGGTGAACGACGCGGCGCTGGTCGAGCCGGCTGAAAAAGCCTTGGCCGCCGCCGTGGCCGCCTTGCGCCCCAAGGCCGAAGCGCAGCTTGCCGCTGGCGACTTCACCGGCAGCCTGTCCACGCTGGCCCAGGCTCGCGAACCCGTGGACGCGTTCTTTGCCGACGTCATGGTCATGGCCGAAGACCCGGCTGTGCGCGCCAACCGGCTGGCCCTCCTGGCCCAGCTGCATGGCCTGATGAACCAGGTCGCTGACATCTCCAGGCTCGCCCAGTGAAGCTCATCATCCTCGACCGCGACGGCGTCATCAATCAGGACAG
>JAEYVD010000439.1 GCA_023432075.1 Pseudomonadota bacterium
TTCGCGCGCCAGCGTCACGGTGGCGGGATCGCGCACGGCGGACGACGGGGAAATCAGGTAGATGCCGCGGGCGTCCGGCTGCGGGCCGTGATGGTGGTCGTGGTCGTGATCATGGCCGCATGCGTCGCCGCAGTCCGGGCCGTGATCGTGCGGGTGATCGTGGGCCGCGGGGACTGCGGCCTTCGCGCGGCGCGCCTTGTTGGCGGGCTGGGCGGCAGGCTTGGCGGCTTTGGGGGTAGTCATGCAATGGATTCCTTGGCGCGGCGTTCGCGGAAGAACCGGCGCAGCAGATCGCCGCAGGGTTCGGCCAGCACGCCGCCGGTGACTGAAGTGTGATGATTGAGCTTGGGCACGGACCCGACGTCCAGCACGCTGCCGCAGGCGCCGGTCTTGGGAGCGTAGGCGCCGAACACGACACGGGCCAGGCGCGCGTGCAGCATGGCGCCGATGCACATGACACAAGGCTCGAGGGTGACGTAGACAGTGATGCCGGGCAGCCGGTAGTTTTCAAGCTGGCGCGCGGCGCCGCGCAAGGCGACGATCTCGGCGTGCGCTGTCGGGTCGTGGTCGATGATGGTGCGGTTGTAGCCACGCCCCAGGATGTCGCCCTGGGCGGAGACCACCAGCGCGCCCACCGGCACCTCGCCGATGTCATAGGCCGCCTGGGCCTGTTCCAGGGCCAGGGTCATGAATCGGGCGTCCTGCTCGGTCCAGGGCGGGACCACGGCGGGCGCGGCCAGCGCGGCCGGGTCAGCCACGGTACACCCGCGACTTCAGCGCAATGCGGCCGGCCAGGCTGGTGACAGCTTCCTCGAGCCACTGATAGAGCTCAGCCTGCTCGTCGTAGCGGGCCTGATTCAGGTTAGACACGCGCCCTTCCTCGATGAAGCCCCAGGCGCGGCTGCGCTTATCGCGATGCTTGGGATCCCAGACACCGAACGCAAAGCCGCCCGCGCGGCGGATCAACGAAAAGCACGGAATGTCGGTGTAGCCATCGCCCACGAAGACCATCTGGTCGAACGGGATGCGCAGCCTGTCCTCGGGAATCTTGCGGTTGACCTCGAACGGCTTGTTGCGGAAATCGCGGCCGATGATGCCCTTCTGGATATGGAAAAGGTAGCGCGTCTTGTCGGTGAAGCTGACGACGCGCCGCGGAAACGCGATGCCGCCGTCGTCGCCGTAGACGAATTCCGAAGCCCAGATCTCGGTGAACTCATGCGCGATGGGCGTGGAGCGCACCACGTCGCCGATGCCGCTGGAGATCAAGTAGAACTCGAGCTGCACCTGCGGATGCTCGGCGCGCACCGCCGCGCGCAGGCGCTGGAACAGCGTGGATACGCCGTCGTGCAGATCGAGGCGCGCGCCCCAGTCCTTCAGGCGCTGCTGCGTGATGAGCCCGTGCCGTCCCTGGCGGGACAATTCGATCATCTTGTAGAGGTACGCGGGAACCGGATCCCAGTCCTGCTGGAACAGCAAGGGATCGACCTCTTCCTTCCAGAAGGAGGCCGTGTCCACCCCGATGCTGTCCAGAAAGCCGGACGTGCTGTCCGAGGCCAGCGTGTCGTCGAAATCGAAAATCAGGGCGATGACGTCGGACATGAATATGCGTGAGAAAAGGCGACAGCCGCCATTTTGCCTGATTGCGGCAGCGGCTGCGCCTTCACGCCATGTCCGGCAGGACGCCGGCCGATTACTGGCGAATCGGCGCGGTCATCGTTCCCGTGCCCGGCGCGGGGGCCATGCCGGGGGCCGGCGCCATGCCGGGGGCGGGCGCCATGCCAGGGGCCGGCGCCATGCCAGGAGCGGGCGCCATGCCAGGGGCCGGCGCCATGCCAGGCGCAGTGCCGGCGGGCACCTGAATCACGGTTTCGCGCAGCACGCCGCCGCCTTGGACGCTGCCGCGTACATTGCTGGGCGAGGTCATTTGCGTGACGCAATTCTGTCGCTGCGCTTCCGGCAGGCGGTTGCAGCGGGCCAGCATGTTCTGCTGAAGTTGTTCGGGGCTGTCGTCGCGCAGATTCTGGCGGTTGCGCTCTTGGCGCGCCGCGCCGGCCTCACGCAGGCACGTGTCCAGCGGTTGCCCGGTGGCGCCGCTTTTGCAGGCCGCGACATCCTGCTGGTAGCGCGACTGCGACGAGGCGGCGTTGCTGCCGGATTGCGCGTGCGCGGCGCCCGCGGCAAGCATCAGTCCGGTGGTGCACAGAATGGCAGCGAGGCGCTTCGAAGGCATGGGAACAGAAGTCATGGTCAGCTCCTTTAGAAGAGATTGAACCCGGGCGGCGCGGTGTTGCTACGCGCCGCCCACTGACACCACTATCCCATGACCTGGCGATGGGGGACATAACCAGCGACGTGAATTCGTAAGGTTACGTTTCAACGTCAAACGGGGACGCCCCCCCAACTTCAGCGCGCGTCCTTGTCCGCTTGCGCCTTGGTGAGGCGGTTGCGATACGTCGCGGCGCGCATCAATAGCATGGCCGTGACAGGCGAAGACACAATCAACAGCAGCGTGATGATGACTTCGTGAAACACGGGCCGCGCCGACAGCGCCGAGAAGACCAGAATGGAAGACGCCAGCACGCAGGCGCAGCCCATCGTGTTGCCCAGCGTGGGCGCATGGATGCGCGACTGGAAGGTGCGGAAACGCAGCAGGCCGGCCGAGCCGGTCAGCGCCAGCAGCCCGCCCAGCACCAGCAGGATGCAGGCCGGAATGCCGGCCCACAGCGGAATATCGACGTCCATCATGGCTCGATGACCTCGCCGCGCAAGAGGAAGCGCGCCATCGCGGTGGAACCCACGAACCCGAACAGCGCGATCAGCAGCGCGATGTCGAAGTACACGGACGTGCCGGACCGGATGCCGAACACCAGCATCGTCAGCATGCCATTGATGTACAGCGTATCCAGGGCCAGGACGCGGTCCTGGGCGGTGGGGCCGCGCAGCAGGCGGATGGTGGCAAACACCATGCCCAGCGCAAAGCAGAGCAAGGCAAAGGATGCCGCCCAATACAGTACGGAATTCATTCGAACATCTCCATCAACGGGCGCTCGTAGCGTTGCTGCACCAGCT
>JAEYVD010000454.1 GCA_023432075.1 Pseudomonadota bacterium
TGCACACGCCAAGCAGGCCTCGGCCACTGTATGGCTCCTTGCCGGTGATCACCGCAAGACACATCGTCACGAGCGGCATCGTGGCAAACACCAGCGCGCACACGGTTGCCGACACCGTCAACAGCGCCTGGTTGAGCAACAGAACCAGCACGGCGAACTGGAAAACGCCCAGCGTGGCGATGGCAATTGCGTCCTTGACCGAGAAGGTCGTGCGTACGGCCGGGCCCAACGGCAGTAGCAGGACCGCCGCACCGATCAGATAGCGCAGGAATGCAAGTGTTGCGGGCGAGACGGCGCTGGACACCACGCTTGTGGAAACCATCGCCGCGCCCACGAGCATCCCCACGGTCGCAGCGGCGGCGATTGCGGTGCGCATGGCAGCTCAGCCGCGCGGGTATCAGGCTGTGGGCTTGACGCGGGTGAACTGCTGTTCGGTGACGATGCTGCCCCACTGATGGCCATCTTCCTCGTGCACGAGCTTGAATCCCACGGACTCATAGAGCTTGCGCGCCGCGTCCAGGCCCTTGAAGGTCCAGAGCTGGCACTCGGAGAAACCGAACCGGTCACAGAAGTCCAGCGCCGCATTGATCAGCTTTCGACCGGTTCCGCTGCCTCGGCATCCATCATCCAGGATGAACCAGCGCAAGTGCGCCTGACGATTGCCCAGGTCTTGCCCGTCTATGGCGATGGAACCGACAATCCGGTCGTTCTGAATCGCCGTCCACACCCCATTGCATGGCTCGCCGAGCCGCCCCGCGAACTCGGCGATTGCCGTGGCGACCTGGCTTTCGAAGAACTGGCCAACGCCCGAGTGCCGCGAATAGAAGGCGGCGTGCATCTCGGCCACGCGTCCCACCAGACCGGGCCGATAGCCGGGCACGATCTGCACTGTATCGCGGGCCGCGGCGGATTGCGCGCCGCGGCTCGCCTTGAGCGCCCTGGCGTATTCCGACAACCCTTGCGCGACTGCCTGCTGTTGCGAGGGATTCAAGTGCGCCATGGCCGAGGTGACCTGATTGCGGCCGTATGCATGGATTTTCTTGACCAACGCCTTGCCTTGGACGGTCAGCGTCAGCTGCTTCAGACGTGCATCCTCTGCGCTTGCCGACTCGGCGATGTCCCCGGCCGCGATCAGTTTGGAAAGCATGCGGCTCACGCTGGATTTCTCCAGGCCAAGCGCAGTGACCAGGTGGGCCGCCGACACCCCGCCTTGGGCATCGATTTCCAGCAACGCGTGCACGGCTGAGGCGGAGTAGGCAGTGCCTGCCAACGTGGGCCGCATGAAGCCCAGCTCGCGCACGATGGTGCGCGATGCGGACCGGATTTCGTCGATTGATTTGGCGGGCATTTGCATGGCGCTTCCAATAAGTTGTACTACACAACCATAATGTTGTTCATTACAACCAACGCTGTCAAGCAGCGTGCCACGCCGGGATTACCCGTAATAACAAAAATCTCTCAATTCCGCGGGCATTTGTGATTACTGACGGCTCAATCCTGCGTGCTAATTTTGCCTCCAGTCCAGAGATTGCTTCATAACACTCAAGGGGAATCGCACCATGCAAGCCGTGGGAAAGACATGCCGCAAGGCAGGGATGGCATCGTCCATTCGCAGCACGTTTCTGAAGCTGATGGCGCCTGCGCTGATCGCAGGCTTGGCCCTCACTGCCGGAGCCGCACCGGCCCACGCCGCGGACTTTCCGGGCGACAAGCCCATCAGCCTGGTCGTGCCGTTCCCAGCCGGCGGCGGCACCGACTTCATCGGCCGCCTGCTCGCCGCGGAAATGGGCAAGGCGCTCAAGAGCACCATCGTTGTCGAGAACAAAGGCGGCGCCAACAGCAACATCGGCACCGCCTATGTGACGCAGGCGCGGCCCGACGGCCACACGCTGCTGGTGTCGGGCGTGGGCATCGCCACCAACCAGGGGCTATACAGCAAGCTGCCTTATAAGCTCGACCAGCTCGACCAGATTGCGATCCTTGCCTTTGGCTCTGACGTGCTCGTGACCGCGCCCGGCTTTCCGGCCAAGACACTGGCCGAGTTCGTCGATCTGGTGCACAAGGCGCCCGGCAAGTACTCCTATGCGTCGTCGGGCAACGGGACCACCGGTCACCTGGGCATGGAAATGCTCAAGCAACGCGCCAAACTGGACATCATGCACGTGCCGTACAACGGCGGCTCGGCCGCGATCAACGATGTGCTGGCGGGCCGCGTCGACGTGCTGTTCGTCAATCAGGACACGGCGCTGCCGCACGTGCGCGCCGGCAAGCTGCGCGCGCTGGCCATTGGCAGCCCGCAACGCAATCCCACCTATCCCGACACACCCACTGTGGCTGAAAGCGGTTACCCGGGTTTCTCTTCCGAGTATTGGTTTGGCCTGTCCGCGCCGGCCGGCCTGCCCGCGCCGGTGTTCCAGAAACTGTTCGAGGCCACGCGCACTGCCATGCAGTCGCCCGCCATCCAGGAAAAGCTGGGCGCGGTAGGCCTGGTGATTCCGCCGCTCACCGACCCCAAGCAGTTCGTGACGCTGGTGGATGCCGAAGTGCAGAAGTGGGGCGAGGTCGTGCGGGTGTCGGGCGCGCGTATCGATTGAATCCAACGCGCGATGACATGAAGCCGTTAGGGGCCGCTTGCGCGGCCCCTTTTGTCACGCCTGACCCTTGCCGAGGTGCGCTGCGCCGGCTTCGATGGGCGCCAGGAAATTCAGGCGCGTGAGCGTGTCGCGCGTGATGTCCACGATGGAATCGATGTGCGCGCCGTGCGAGGCCGTCAGATACGAGATGTAGAAGCGCGCCGGCGGGATCGGCGGATCGGCCGGCAAGGCGCGCAACACACCCATGGTCAGCATGTCCTGCAGCAGGGGCACGGGCAGAATGCCGATGGCGTGGCCGGCTGCGATCAGGCGCGAGATCAGCGCCAGCGAGTTGGTGGTGCTGGGACCCGACATGTCCACGCCGCCCGAGGCCAGCCAGTTCTCGACCACGGTGTACAGCGTCGAGGGCGGCGAATGCGTGGCGATGTGATGGCCGCGCGCGTGTTCCGCGCGAAAGGGATCGGCCGTGATGTGCAGCGTGGGCGAAGCGACCCAGTGAAACGTCATCCAGCCGATGAACACGTCGGTGATGGCGTCGCCCGTGGCCGGGTTGGTCAGCAGCGCCATGTCCAGCTCGCCCGCATTCAGCTTGCTGTTCAGCACCGAACCCACGTCCACCGTCATCTCCAATGCCAGCGAAGGATAGTGCTCCTTGAGCTGCGCGATCACCGCAGTCAGACCCACGTTGGCCGAACATTCGTCCGCGCCCAGCCGCAGCTTGCCGCCCAGGCTGCGGTCCTTGCCAAAGTGTTCCAGCTGCCGCGTGCTGTGCAGCGCGCTTTCGGCATGACGCAGCGCCGACTGGCCCACGTCGGTCAGGGTCACGCGCTGGCGCGAGCGGTCAAACAGCTGCACCTCCAGCGCACCTTCGAGTTCGCGCAGGCGGGCCGACACGGCGGGCTGCGTCACGTGCAGATGGCGCGCGGCCGCGTGGATGCTGCCCAGCTTGGCGGTCCAGTAGAAGGCCTCAAGCTGGCTTAGGGTTATCCGCATGATAAGAACTCTTTTTCAAACTGCGCCGAAACTTTGATTATTGGCCCGGAAAGCCCGCGTGATACTTTTTTTTCACCGGCTTTCCGAGCCTTTTTCATTGTAGTGAAGACAACGCGATGTATCTGATTCATCCCTTGCCCGAGGCCTTGCCGCCCGACGACCTGGCGCTGTTGCTGAAAGCCGAGCCGGCCACCATCGGCCACTTCCAGACCACCGGTTTCATGCGCGGCGATATCCGCGCGCACCAGCAGGACGTGCGCATTGCCGGGCCCGCCGTGACGGTGCGCATGCCCGGCAACGACGGCGGCATCCTGCACCACGCGATGGGCTGCGTGCGCCCCGGCGACGTGCTGGTGATCGACCGGGCCGGCGAGGCGGTGACGGCGGCCTTCGGTGGCGCGATGGCCTACGCCGCCAGAGAGGCCGGCGTGGCCGGCATCATCGTGGACGGCCTGGTGACCGACCTGGGCGAACTGCGCCAGCACGGCATGCCGGTGTGGTCGCGCGGCCCGTCGCCCATCACCACACGCCTGCTGGGCATCGAGGGCGAGTTCTGCGGCACGATCCATTGCGGCGGCATCGCGGTACAGCCCGGGGCGGCCGTGCTGGCCGACGAGAACGGCGTGCTGGTGCTGGACCGCCGCGCCGTGCGCGCCGCCGCGCAGCAGGCCATCGACTTTCAGACACAGGAACAGACCACGCTGGCGCGCCTGCGCGCCGGCGAGAAATTCCCCGATATCGTGGGCTCGCGGGCGCTGATCGAACGCGCCATCGCGGCGGGCCAAGGAGTGCACGCATGAGCATCGACCTCACCATCACCGACCTCGCGCAACGCCTGCGCCGCCGCGAGCTTCGCGCCGAGACGCTGGTAAGCGACTACCTGGCCCGCATCGCGGCGCTCGACGGCTGGCTGCACGCCTATGTCGCCGTGTACGCCGACGAGGCGCTGGCCGCCGCGCGCGCCGCCGACCTGCAGCTCGACCAGGGCATCTGGCTGGGCCCGCTGCACGGCGTGCCGATCGCGTTGAAAGACCTGATCGACATCGCCGGCCGGCCCACCACCATCGGCTCGCCGATCCACGCCGACACCATTGCCTCAAGCACGGCCGAGCTGGTGCAGCAGTTGCAGCGCGCCGGCGCCATCATCCTGGGCAAGACCCACATGGTGCAATTCGCCATGGGCGCCTGGGGCCCGAATCAGCACATGGGCACGCCGCGCAATCCTTGGGATGACCGCGTGCACCGCATCCCCGGCGGATCGAGCAGCGGCTCGGCGGTCGCGGTGGCCGGGCGTCTGGCGCCGGCCGCCATCGGCACCGATACCGGCGGCTCGGTGCGCGTGCCCGCCAGCTACTGCGGCATCACCGGGCTTAAGCCCACCGTGGGCCGCATCAGCGCGCGCGGCGTGGTCACGCTGAGCCAGACCCTGGACAGCGTCGGCGTGTTTGCGCACAGCGCCGCGGATGCGCGCCTGTTGTTCGACGTGCTGGCGCCCGCCACGCCCGGCGAGTGGCGCGAGCCGCTTGACGCTTCCCGCTTCGGCATCGCCGGCGCGACGCTGGGCCGTCTGCCCGACGCGTTCCTGGCCGACGTGACGCCGGCGGTGCGCCAAGCCTATGAAGCGTCCATCGCGCTCTTTCACAGCCTGGGCGCGCAGATCGTCGAGATCACGCCGCCCGCCACGCTGGCCGAATTCAAGGCCGTGACCGGCGACATCATGATGACGGAAGGCGTGGCCTCGTTCGAGCGTGAGATGACCGACCTGGACCTGCCCGTCGACGACTCGGTGCGCCCGCGGATGCTGGTCGGGCTGGAAGTCTCCGCGGTGCGCTATCTGGCCGCGCTGCGCGAACGCGACCGTCTGCAGGCCGCGATGCAAGCGCGGCTAGAGGGCGTGGCCGGGCTGCTCACGCCCACCACGCTCACCACCGCGCTGCCGCTTGACGAGGTGGATCACGGCAACGCGCCGGTGCAGTACACGCGTATCGGCAACCTGCTGCAGATGTGCGGCGTCTCGGTGCCCAACGGCCGCGACGACGCGGGCCTGCCCACTGGCCTGCAGATTCTTTGCCCCGGCGGTGAAGACCGGCTGGCGCTGTACCTGGCCGAAGTCTTCCAACGTCATTCCGATTGGCATCGCGCGCGCGCCAACCCGCGCACGCCAGCGCACGCGGCATAACCCGATGCCGTGGCGGGGTACGCGCGGCGCGTGTGCCCATACACAACAGGGGGAAAACATGAAACGAAGCATCCTGATGGCGCTGCTGACGACCGTCGTGACCGCGCTCGCTGCGGCCGGACCGTCCCGTGCCCAGACCGCCGCCTTGCCCGAAGCGCACTTCGCGGTGGTCGGAGGCGGCAGCCACAACTACACTTTCGGCGCGGTCGAAAAGCCGTTCTGGGAAAAAACCTTGCCCCAGGACTCCGGCGGCAAGGTCACGGCCGAACTGATCGGCCTGTCCGAGAGCGGCCTGAAAGGACCGGAGATCGTGCGCCTGATGCGGGCCGGCGCGCTCGACGTGGGCATGGGCGTGTTCGCCTTCGTGAGCGGCGACGACCCGACCTTCGAGGGCGTGGATCTGCCCGGCATGGCCACCGACTTTGCCACCGCGCGCAAGATGGTCGCCGCCTACCGGCCGGTGCTGGAAAAGCGCATGCTCCAGCGCCACGGCGTGCGGCTGCTGGCCACCGTGCCGTACACGGCCCAGGTGTTCTTCTGCCGCACCCCCGTCAAAAGCCTGGCCGACTTGAAGGGCCGCAAGGTGCGCACGCGCGGCAGCAACATGGCCGAATACGTGCGCGCACTGGGCGCCTCGCCGGTGACCATTGCGTTTGCGGAGGTGATTCCCGCCCTGCAAACCGGCGTGGTCGACTGCGCGGTGACGGGCATCGGCTCGGGCAACGCGGCCAAATGGTACGACGTGGCCAAGAATCTCTATCTGCTGCCGATCGACTGGTCCATCGGCTTTTACGCCATCGCCGAACGCCGCTGGCAGAAGCTCGATCCCGCCGTGCAGCAGTTCATGCTCAAGGAGGCGCAGGTGCTGGAAGCGCGCCTGTGGGACGAGACCGGCCGCGAAGGCGACTACGCACTAGCCTGCAACACCGGCCAGGGCGAATGCCGCATCCACAGCCAGGCCGACATGCAGGCCACCGCACCCACCGAGGCCGAGCGCGCCACGCTGCGCGAGGTAGCCACCGACATGGCAAGCCGCTGGGCCAAGCGTTGCGGCGGCGAATGCGCCGACAACTGGAGCGCGTCCGTGGGCCAGGCCCTGGGCGTCACGCTGCGCTGAACATCAAGGAACTCTCATGACGACAGAAACGCATGGTTCGCTACGCCTCCTTGATCGCGTGGCCCGCATCGGCGCCTGGATAGGTGGTCTGGGACTGCTGCTCGTATCCTGGCTCATCGTGGCCGACCTCGCCTCGCGCAAGTTCGCCGGCGTCTCGCTTGGCGGCGCCGACGAGCTGGCCGGGTACACCCTCGCCATCGCAAGCGCCTGGGCCTTTCCCATCACCTTGCTGCGCCGCTCGCACATCCG
>JAEYVD010000498.1 GCA_023432075.1 Pseudomonadota bacterium
TCAGGGTTCCTCCACGGGGCCCGCGCGGCGGGGGCCGCCGCCCCCCGCGCAGGGCAAGCGCCCCGCCCGCCCAGGCGCCCAGCATGCCGGCGCCGATGCCGGCCAGCCACGGCCAGAGGCTGAGGGTAATGGTGAAGTCGAACACCTGGGTTGACAAAACCCAAGCGATCGCCGTCGCACCGGCGGCCGCGAGCAGGCCGGCCAGCCCGCCCACGGCCCACAGTTCAATACGCTGCGAACGGGCAAGCTGACGGCGCGTGGCGCCGAGCGCGCGCATCACCGCCGCCTCGCGCATGCGCTCGTCGCGCGTTGCGGTCAGCGCCGCGGACAGCACCAGCACGCCGGCTGCCAGGGTGAACAGGAACAGGAGCTGCACCGCGCGGCCCACTTCATTCAGCACGGACTGCAACTGCTGCAGGATGGCGCCCACGTCGAACACCGTCAGGTTCGGAAACTCCCGCACCAGGGCGGGCAGCACCGCCGCCTTGTCAGGCGGAAGGTAGAAGGACGTGATCCAGCTCTGGGGCATGTCGGCCAGTGCGGCGGGGGTCAGGATGGCGAAAAAATTGACGCGCATCGTATCCCAATCCACCCGGCGGATGCTCGAGACGGCCACTTCGACCTGCTGGCCGGCCACGTCGAACGTCATCTTGTCGCCCAGCCCGATGCGCAGGGACTGCGCCAGCCCCGCTTCCAGCGAGACCTCGGCCGAGCCCGGCGCCAGCCAGCGGCCCTGCTCGATGCGATTGGACGAAGGCATCTCGTCGCCATAGGACAGATTGAATTCGCGGTCCACCAGGCGCTTGGCGCGCGGTTCTTCGTAGTCATCCGGTCCCACCGGCTTGCCGTTCACCGCGATCAGCCGTCCGCGCACCATCGGCGACAGCGTGACGCGGCCCAATCCTTCGCGCGTCAGCGCATCGGTCACGGCCTGGCGCTGGTCTGGCTGCACGTTGATCAGGAACCGGTTGGGCGCGTCCGGCGGCATCGTGCGCTGCCACCCCTGGATCAGATCGGTGCGGGTCATGGTCAGCAGCAGCAGCGCCATCAACCCGACAGCCAGCGCGCAAACCTGCGTGATCGTGGCCGCCCGGCGGCGCACCACGCCCGCCAAGGCAAAACGCAGCGCGGGAAACCCGGCCGCCAGGCGGCGCACCCGCGCCAGCCCCAGGATGCACAACCAGGCAACCAGGGCGAACACGCCGAAGGCGCCCAGGAAGCCGCCCGCCACCACGCCGCCCAACTTGGCGTCGCCCGCGAACCACCAGATGAGCAGCGCGAACCCCGCCGCGCCCAGCACGTAACCGAAGGCGCTGCGGGCGCTGATCGTGTCCGCGTCGCGCCGCAGGACGCGGGCGGGCGGCACGTGCCGAAGCTGCGCCAGCGCGGGCAGCGCAAAGCCCAAGAGCAGCAGCAGCCCGGTCAACAGACCTTGCAGCGCCGGAATGGCCGACGGCGCCGGCAGCGTGGTGTCGATCAGCGACCCCAGCAGCATCACCAGCACCTGGTGCACGCCAAAGCCCACCAGGCAGCCGGCCGCGGACGAGAACAGGCCGACCAGCGTGAATTCCAGCGTCAGCATCCGCGCAACCTGCGACTGCACGGCGCCCAGGCAGCGCATGACCGCGATGCCGTCGCGGTGCCGCGTCATGTAGCGCCCCGCCGCCAGCGCCACGGCCACGGCCGAGATCAGCACTGCCAGCAGCGCGACGAGCGACAGGAAACGCTGCGCGCGGTCCAGCGTGCGGCGCACTTCGGGGCGGCCCGACTCCAGCGTGGCGATCTTCTGGCCGCGCTTGAGGTTCTGGTTCAGCCAGGTGGAATACCCGGCCACGGCGTCCGGCTGGCCGGCGATCAGCATGGCATAGCCGATGCGGCTGCCCGGCGCGATCAGGCCGGTGGCCGGCAGGTCGCTGGCGCGCAGGAGCACGCGCGGGGCCACGTTGACAAACTGCATGCCCTTGTCCGGCTCATAGGTGATGACGCGGTCGATCCGCAGGTGGGCGTCGCCCACATTGAGCGTATCGCCCACCTTCAGGTTCAGCAGCGCCAGCAACTGCGCGTCGACCCACACCGCGCCTTCGGGCGGCACGTCGCGCGTGGGCGCGTCGGGCGCGAACGGCGCATCCGCCACCCGCAGCGCCCCGCGCAGCGGATAGCCGGGCTCCACGGCCTTCAGCGCCGCAAGCTGGGCGCCGTCGCCGGCGCCCACCATGGAAGGAAACTGCCACGTGCTGGACACGGTAAGGCCGCGCTCGCGCGCCTGATCCTTGAAGGCGGTCGGCACGGGCTCGTCCGCGTCCAGCACCAGATCGGCGCCCAGCATCTGGCCGGCATCGCGTTCCAGCGCGCGTCCGACGCGGTCCGCCAGGAAGCCCACGCTGGTGACGGCCGCCACCGCCACGACCAGCGCCAGCACCAAGAGGCGCAGTTCGCCGGCGCGCGCATCGCGCATCATCATCCGGGCGCCCAGACGCAGGGTGGACCAGAAACCAGGGCGCTTGGCCTGTGACATATCAGGGAAATCCATCATTCAACTATGTTAGCCAACGGTAAGAAAGCGATCTGATTCCCGATATCATCCCGGGGCGGGCGGCAAAGCCGCCCATAAAGATAACCAATTCCGGAGAAGACAATGCGTAAATCCTGGCTTGCGGCCACGATTCTGGCCGCCTGCGCGGCCGCTACATCCCTGCCCTCGGCGGCGCAGACCACCCTGAAGAT
>JAEYVD010000510.1 GCA_023432075.1 Pseudomonadota bacterium
CCAGGCGCGCGGCCCGCCGCCGTCCACACGCGCCGGCGGACGTCCGCGCTCATGTTGAAACGTCCATTTTCACCACTGTTTCCGCTGGCCAGCACGGACTTGGAATCGCGCTTGGCCTGGTAAACGCTGGCGTCGCGGCGCGGCTGCACGATGGCCCAGTCGTAGTGGTAGGACTCCAGGGCGGGCGGTTGCCAGCCGGGGCCGGGCAGCACCAGAACCGGGTGTTCACCCGCGATGGCGCGGTACGGCAATCCCGCCTGCGCGTCGCGCCCGTCTTCGCTTTGCCGGGCCGGCCGCAGGTAGCGCTGGGCGATCCCGCCCGCGGCGTCATGCACGATGACCTCGCTTGCCTCGCCGGTTTCGGGCGCGTGGCGGATGGTCCGCAACAGGCGGCCGGCCGCGTCGTGCACATAGCGCACCTGCGGACGGGAGGCGCCGGCGCAACTGCCGTTGGCCAATTCGGCCAGCCAGCCGTTGGCGTCGTAGCGCAGGCAATACCGGATGGGCCGATTCGCGCGGCCGTCCCAGGTGCGCGACCGCAACTCGTAGCCGGTCAGCCGGCCAGACGCGTCGTAGCGAAAGCGGGTTTCGTTCTCCGGCGGCGGCAGGGCGGAATCATGCCGCGCGCGGGCTGCGGCCACGGTGTTGGGGCTGTACTGGGCGATGCCGCAAAGATGCGGGCGGCCGTCCTGGCCTTGCTCGAAACGCAGCATCGTGGCGCCAATGCGGGCGCCGGGGGCGGCCGCATAGACCGACCAGTCGACGTTTTCGGCCCAGATGACGGGCGTGGCGCGTGGTCCATCGGGCACCTGGACGGCAGGCAGCCAGCTGCGGATGCGTGAGCCGTCCTTGCCCAGCAGCGTTTGGGTGTCGTCGAGCCGCACGTCGGCCACGACGGTCAGCCGTTCGTTCTCGGCGAGCGGCTGACACAGGGCGAGTGCAAGGCCGGGCGCGGCGGACATCGCGGCCAAGGCGTAGAAGCGCAGCACGGGCTTAGTTCGCGGCATTGTGCAGCCACGCAACGAGCCCCCAGAGTTCCGCGCTGACGCCGCCCAGCCGCAACGCCCCGTCGCGGGTTTCCATCAGCAGGAAGGGATAGGCATTGCGCTCGAACGTGCCGGCGAGCGGCAGCCGGTAGGGGGTGAAGGCGCCGGACGACAGCAGATACGTGTTGGTCATGTCGCCCACGTCCACATGCAGGTACCAGACCGACAGGTCCTTGCCTTGGAACGCCGCGTCCGATTCCGGATAGATGCCGCCCTGACCCGCGGGAATGCCGCTGGCCAGCACGCCCATGAACACCGGGCGGGGGCCATGTTGCGGACGGTACGCGCCATCGCCGGTTCGGCGCGCGAAGGTTTCGCGCAGGAAGCCGGCCGCGCGCGAGCCGGGCACGACCGACTTTTCAAAAAGCGCGTCGAGCTGCGTGCCGGTCAACGGGCCCGGCGCCGCGGCCAGCCGGTCCATGTCCTGCGAGAAGACCGAGAACCAGGCCCGGTAGCGCGTGAGTTCGGCGGCGCGGTCAAATCCCTGGGCCGATGCCCCGGCGGCGAACAGCCCACCCAGGCAGAGGAACGCCGCGAGGGCGCCGCGTACGGCTCGCGCCAGGGTGCCCTGCGCCAGGAAGCCATGTGCGATGACCGCGGCGAGCGTCTTCAATGCGAGACGGATTTGGAGAAGACGTTCATCACCACGACGCCGGCGATGATCAGGCCGATGCCGATGAGCGCGGGCGTATCCAGGTGCTGCTTGAACAGCAACGCGCCCACGATGGAGATCAGCACGATGCCGACGCCGGACCAGATTGCGTAGGCGATGCCCACGGGAATCTCGCGCAGCGTCAGCGACAGGAAGTAAAACGAAATCAGGTAGCCGAAGACGGTGATGACCGAGGGCACGAGCCGCGTGAAGCCTTCGGAGCCCTTGAGGGCGCTGGTGGCGAAGATCTCGGCGACGATCGCCACCGCCAGGTAAAGCCACTTCATTTGCGCGGCCCCTCGGACTGGCGCAGCAGCACCAACAGGGCGCCCGCGCCGCCCTCGCGCTCGGGGGCCTCGGAGAACGCCATGACGTCGGCCTTCTGAACCAGCCACGTACGGGCCTTGTCTTTCAGCACCGGCTCCAGGCCTTCCGAGTTGTAGCCTTTGCCGTGCACGATGCGCACGCAGCGGATGCCGTGTTCCTGGCATTCGTCCAGGAACGACAGCAGGGCATGGCGCGCCTGCTCGACGCGCAGCCCGTGCAGATCGAGTTCCGCGCCGGCGCGCCACTGGCCGCGGCGCAGGTTGCGCGCGGTGTCGGGCGCCACGTCGCCGCGCACGAAGGCGGTGCCGCCTTCGGACTGCTGGTGCGTGATCTCGCCGCCGTCCGAGACGCCCGCGTCGGCGCGGCTGGGCGTTTCGCCCAGCGCGTTGGCGCGGCGCAGGGCGGGCGCGGGTTCGGGGGCGGGCTTGTGCTCGACGCGTTGCGCGTGCCGGATCGGCGTGACGGACTTCATCGAGCGCTTGAACGCCGCCAGGTCGTCCTCAGGGGGCGACGCGGGGCGCGCGGCCGACGCCGCCGCCGCCCGTTGCGGGGCAAGGGCGGCGCGCTCGCGTTCTTCCTGCAGGTCCTTCTTCAGGCGTTTCAGGTCGGCCAGGCCGACCTTACTGCCCCGCATTCTCCAGCCACCGTTGGGCGTCCAGGGCGGCCATGCAGCCCGTGCCGGCGCTGGTGATGGCCTGGCGGTAGACGTGGTCCTGCACGTCGCCGGCGGCAAACACGCCGGGCACCGAGGTCATGGTGGCCATGCCGGACAGGCCGCTCTTGGTGACGATGTAGCCGTCCTTCATCTCGAGCTGGCCCTGGAAAATTTCCGTGTTGGGCTGGTGACCGATGGCGATGAAGGCGCCCGTGACGGCCATGTCTTCGGTGGCGCCGGTGTCCACGTGGCGAACACGCACGCCGGTCACGCCGCTATCGTCGCCCAGGACTTCGTCCAGCGTGTGGAACAGCTTGAGTTCCATGTTGCCGTTTTCGACCTTGCTCATCAGCTTGTCGACCAGGATCGGCTCGGCGCGGAACTTGTCGCGGCGGTGGATCAGCGTGACCTTGCGGCAGATGTTGGACAGGTACAGGGCTTCCTCGACAGCGGTATTGCCGCCGCCGACCACCACCACATCCTGGTTGCGGTAGAAGAAACCGTCGCAGGTGGCGCAGCCGGACACGCCGCGGCCCATGAAGGACTGCTCGGACGGCAGGCCCAGGTACTTGGCCGAGGCGCCGGTGGCGATGATGAGCGCGTCGCAGGTGTAGACCTTGCCGGTGTCGCCGGTCAGGGTGAAGGGGCGCTTGGAGAGGTCGACCTTGGCGATGTGGTCGAACAGCATTTCGGTGTTGAAGCGTTCGGCGTGCTTCTGGAAGCGCTGCATCAGGTCCGGACCCTGCACGCCATCCGCGTCGGCCGGCCAGTTGTCGACATCCGTGGTGGTCATGAGCTGGCCACCTTGGGCCAAACCTGTAACAAGAACAGGGTTAAGATTGGCGCGTGCCGCATAGACGGCCGCCGTGTAACCGGCGGGGCCGGAACCGAGTATCAAAACTTTAGCGTGCGTAGGCGTGGACATGGGCAGGTATCTTTAGGGTAACGCCCAATTATAATGAGCCGCATGCCGCGTATCTCGACTGCTTCTCCGCGCGCCTCGCGCAACACCCGCAACGGACCCTCGCCGCTGCAAACGCGCATTTCCGCGTTG
>JAEYVD010000560.1 GCA_023432075.1 Pseudomonadota bacterium
GGATTGAGGGTCATGGCGGTATTCTCCGCCGCCGGATGGCGGCGGGAAATGACAAACATCAAGGGGGCGGGGCCCCGTCTGACACCGTACCCAGCAAGCAGCCCGATCAAAAAGCCGGGATGTCAGCTCACTTGCCCGCAGGCTGCAGCGTCAACGTATCCGAGCGCTGGCTGTCCACCTTGGCGCGGCTGAACGCCATGGGGAAATACTCGCCCGTCGCCCAGCCCTTGAGCAGATCCTGGTAGTGCGGGCTGCGCGGATCCGCCGATTGGCCCGGCACGTTCTGCACGCGCGAGTTGTCCCAGTCGGCCACGTCGATCACCTGGCGGTACGATGCGCCGCTGGTCTGGCGGAAGTCGCTCTTGCGGAACGTCGCGCGGTGCACGGTGTCGTTGTCGCCGCCCACCGGATAGCGCGGCGTGGCCCAAGCCTTGGCCGTGTCGGGCGGCAGAAGGCTGGCCAGGCTGTGATCGAACTGGATGTGGTGCAGCTTGCCCCACTGCCACTGCTTCGAATCCGGTCCCATCTTGGCGGTGAGCTGCGTCAGGCCATCGGCCAGCGCCTGCAACAGCAGGGCGTCGCGGCCCTGTTCAGGACGGGGGCCGAAGGCGGCGTCGGGCGTGGCCAGCTTTTGCAGGGTCTGGCGGGTGGAGAGCTCGCCGAACGCCGCGCGTCCGCCTGCCGGCACATACAGGTCGGTCACGCGCTTGACGACCTCGGGCAGCCAGAAGGCGTACACGGTCGCCGCCCGCGAGTCGGTCTCCATGCGGTAATCCCAGTCTTTTAGCAGGCTCAGCGCCGCGCCGACGTTCGGGTCGGCCGAGTTCAGGGACTTGGCGTAGCCGCCCAGCGTGCGGGCCGGGATCGACAGGTTGTCAAACTGCAGGTCCTGCGACTGCTGCACCGTCAGGCCGCGGCCGTCGGCCACCACCTCGCGGATGCGCTGCACGCGGAAGGGTTCGGCCCAGGTGCGCGCCGACATGTCCTTGTACGGATAGTTGGCCGGCAGGTTGTACTCGTTGGCCGTGGCGACATAGCCTTCGGGCGGATTGAAGACGCGAGGCAGCGAACTGCCGGGCAGCACGCCGCGCCACTCGAAATCGCCATTGCCGGGCACGGGCAGCATGCCGGACCAGTCGTTGCGCGGACGGATCGGCGCGATGCTGCCGCCGAACCAGCCGATGTTGCCGTCCACGTCCGCGTACACCATGTTTTCGCTGGGCGTGTAGTGCTTTTCCATGCCGGCCACGAACTCGTTCCAGTTCTGCGCCTGGTTCAGCCGCAAGCTGGCCAGGTAGGCCGCCGTCCCCGGGAATTCCAGGTAGGCGGCGCGCAGGGCGTAGGCCTTGCGGCGCACGGGGTCTTCATGAATGACCGGCCCGTGGCGCGTGAATTTCAGGCTGCGTGTTGCAGGCGAGGCGCCGCGCACGGCAATGGTCTCGTCGATCTGGCGCATCTTTTCCCAGCGGCCCTGGTAGCGGTATTCGCCGGGGTTGGCGGGGTTGGTGTCGTAGACGTAGAGGTCTTCCTCGTCGCCGAAGGCGAAGATGGTCAGGCCGAACGCGATGCGGTCGTTGTGTCCCATCGAGACACCGGGCAACGCCGGTTCGCCCGCGCCGATCACGTTCCAGCCCGGCGCATTCAGGTGGACCATGTAGCGCAGCGACGGCATGGTGATGGACCGGTGCGGGTCGCCCGCCAGAATGGGCTTGCCGGTCGCGGTGCGCTCGCCGCTCAGCGTCCAGTTATTGCTTTCATAGCGCGGCGCCAGGGGATCGAAGGCCGGATCCAGCGAGGCAAGCCTGCCCTCGGACAAGGCGCTGGCCAGCTTGGCGCGTTCGCCGGCGGCGAGCGGGCTGCGCGGGAAGTCGCCCGCCTCGAACTTTTGCCCGTCACGCGCCAGCCGGTAGGTGGCGAGCACGGACTTGTTGATCTGGCGCACGTCCAGGCCGGCGGGCACCTGCAGCGCCAGGGGCGGCTCGAAGGTGGTCAGGCCCTGCACGGCATTCAGCCCCAGTGCAGCGATCTGTTCGGACATCCGTACTTCCTCGCTGACGTTGCGCGTCAGGCCGTAGATGCGGATCAGTGAGGTCTCCGGGCTCCAGTAGCCGGGCTCGGTGCCGGTCAGCTTGAACTCCGGCGGCATCTGGTCGGGATTGGCCTTGACCCAGTTCACGTAGGCGTTGATCCCGTTGGCGAACGCCGTGAGGATGGCCTGGCCGTCAGGGTGGTAGCTGGCGAATTCCGCCTGCATGTCGCCCCGGTACAGAAAAAGGCGTGCCGCGCGGTCTTGCTCGATGAAGCGCGGGCCGAATTGTTCGGCCATCTTGCCTTCGCCCTGGCGCCGCCACAGGTCAAGCTGCCACAGGCGGTCGCGTGCCGCGGAAAAGCCCTGGGCAAAGAACAGGTCGGCCTGGCTTTTGGCGTAGATGTGGGACACGCCGTGCTTGTCCCTGACGATTTCCACGGGCTGCGACAGCCCCGCCATGGCGATCGTGTCCTTCTTGCCGCCTGGCGAGGCGCAGCCCGCCAGCACCGCGATCAGGCCGCTCGCCAGCAATGCGGCGGCCCTGCGCTTTAACGTACGCATAGACTTCTCCTCCGGGTTATTGGTCTTTTCTATGCCAGCGGTACGCAAGACGCAGGAAGCCGCGCCAGACGCAACACCATGCAGCGACTACAACTAAAGCAGAAGCGCGGGGAGAAGTGTTTTATTTGATTAATTCTGGCAGGACTTGTAACGACTTGGCGCAGGCCGTTCGCCGGGGACGCGCAGCCAGTCGGGTGGCCCGTCTGGGCGTGCGCGGTGTGATGACATCTTTCGTCACGACATCGCGGGGTGGCCCAACCGCTGGGTAGGGCCACGCTCCGCGGCAGTTACCAGCGGCGTTGCGATCCCGGCTGGCTGGCGGGCGGTTGAGCCATGTCGCCGGTGCGCACTGTGCTGACGTACTTCTGGTAGTCGGAGATATAGGTCGGACTGTTGATGTTGGGGGTTTCCTCGCCGGCCCATTGGGCCTCGACGCCTGATTCCTTCCAGGCCGCCAGATCGCGTTCGACCTCGGCGCGGGTGGGGGTGTAGTTGGAGGGCGGCGCGGCGGTGGCGGGCGCGGAGGCCGCCGGCTGTGCGCCGGCAGGGCCGGACAGCAGGGCAAACGCCGCCAGCGCGGCCGGAACGAGGACGCGGAAAGGGAGTAGGGGCTTCATGTGGGAACTCCAGGTGACGGACAGGGGCGCCGGATCGGGGCCGACGGTATCGGCACGGGCGGCAGCGCAGCGTGGCCGAGCAAGCGCGACACCCGGGCGACGGGGTCGTGCGCCGGGGCGCAGGGCTCATGCCTTCGTGCTCATCGTAGGGCCGCATGGGTGCAGACCACATACTCAAGATTGAGTACGCCGCGCAGCCCTTGCGCTATAGCAGCGAGGCTAGCCGGACCAGTTCCGATTGCCGGTTGCACTCCATCTTGGTCAGCAGCGACGCCACCTGCTTGCGCACCGTCAGCACGGATGCGTGACGCAGGGTGGCGACCTCCTCGACGCTATGGCCCGCCGCCAGTCCCGCCAGCACCGCGGCCTCCGCATGCGTGATGGAGAAGACCGATTGCAGCTTGGTGACGTCCGGCATTGCGAACGCGCTCTTCTTGCGCATGCGCATCAGCAGCATCCGGCCGCCGATCAGGCTGAGCGCGGGGGGCGCCGCGCTGATATCGACCCAGAAGAGTTCGCCCCAGCCCGACGCGGTGGCCATCGACCGCATCTGGCCATCTCGCGCCACCGCGGCGCAATGCGCATCGAACAGCCGCTGCACCTTGGCGTCGGCATGGCGCAGCCTGCGGCCATGCAGGGTCCAGCCGTTGACGTCGTCCAGAAATCCCACCGCCAGCGGCGACAGCTTGTCGACGATGCAATCCACGCTGATGAGCAGCACCGCTTCGTGGACTTCGGAAAACGCGCTTTCCAGCGACTTCCAGCCAATGGCGCGATTGCGTTCGCGCTGCGACAACTGATGCCGCAGCACGCGGAAGTAGCGGCCGTAGTCGCCGGTTTGCAGGCGGTCGCCGGCCTTCGCGTCCACGGACGAACGCTGAAAGCCGATCGCGGCGTGCAGGACGGTGTTCGATTCGATGATCAGCGACAGCAGTTGCGCCATGCGATGCCGGACCATGAAGTCCGCGTAGAACTCGGTGCGGTGCAACTGGGCGGCGTCGTACATCCGCGCGGTGTCCAGCCACGTGCCGGCCGGGGCATTGCGCCCGTCCTGCTCAAGGATGTCGCAGCTGTAGAAATGCTCTTGGTAGTCCGACGCGCACGCGTCGGAGAAACCGATGGCGGACAGCGTCAACAACTTGTTCCTGGCGTCGAACACGATGAGCGTTCCGCTGTCGGCCCCGACCAGATCGCGGGCCGTGCCCAGGATGTCGCGCCACGGCGGCTCGGGATCGGTCAGATGGTCCACGGCCTCGACGGCGCGGCGCAAGGCGATTCGATGATCGGGCATGGCGTGCCTCCAACTCTGGTTCAGACGTAAACGCTGCTACGTGTCACAGATGGTTGTAGGTGGCGCCGGCCGGC
>JAEYVD010000718.1 GCA_023432075.1 Pseudomonadota bacterium
TGGGGCGCTGCTATGAAAACGGCTGGGGCGTGGCGGCCGACGATACGGTCGCGGCCTACTGGTTCCGGCGTGCGGCGGACGCGGGCCTGGATTGGGGCATGTACAACTACGCGCACATGCTGCGCACGGGCCGCGGCGGCGTCACGCAGAATCAGGCGGCGGCGCTGGCGCTGTACCAGCAGGCCGCACAGGCCGGTCACGTGAAGTCGATGGGCGTGGTGGGCCGCTATCACGAAGCGGGCGACGTGGTCCCGCAAGACCTGGACCGCGCGTTCGACTGCTATCGGCGCTGCGCAGAGGGCGGCGATTTCCGGGGCATGTTCCACCTGGGCCGCATGCTGCTGTTGCAGGGCCGCAAGGAAGACGCCGTGGCGTGGCTTGTGCGCGTTCCCGAAACCGCCACGCAGGCGTTCCTGAAGGAAGCCAACGGCATGCTGCAGGACTGCGGCTTTCCCGCCCTGTACGAGGTCGCGGACTGACGCGGATCAGGTGCTGAGCCGCAGGTCCAGCACCACATCGATCATGTCGCGCTGGCCCGCGCCGCGCTCGCCTTCCAGCCGGTCCAATAGCAACTGGCCGGCCCGCCGGCCCAATTCGGCGGCGTCCACACCCAGCGTGGTCAGGCCCTGCACCCACTGCACGGCGCTGCCGTCATCCGAAAACCCCAGCACGGCCAGATCCTGCGGCACCTGCAGGTCGCGGTTGTGCGCTTCCGACACGGCGGCGGCCGCCAGCAGGTCGGACGTGCAGAACACCGCATCGAAGATCGTGTTGGTGGCCAGCAAGCGCAGAAAAGCCATGCGGCCGTCGTTCATGTGCTGGACCTCGGGCTGCACGATGTCGGCGACCCGTTCCAGGCCCAGCGCGGCGGCGCTGCCGACGAAGCCCTCGCGCCGGGCGCGCTCCCAGGGCGTGTCGGCGCTGATGCAGGCAACGCGCAAATGGCGCTTTTCGGCCAGGTGCCGCGCCGCCATGCGGCCGGCCTCGGCGTTGTCGATCGCCACCGCGCTGTCCAGCATCTGGGGCGAAAGGCTCCAGGTCTCGACGACCGGAATCTCCAGCGCGGCGAGCGTGGCGCGCAGTGCGGCGTTGTCCAGGGGACCGACGACGAGGGCGGCCGCTGGCTGCAGCGCCTCCAGCAGCGGCAGCGCCGCGGCGTCGTGCCAGGGCGCCGCCGCCAGGTAGTAGCCGGCGGGGGCCAGCCGCTCGCTGCACGCCTGGAGGGCACGGGCGGTCGGGCCGGCATCCAGACGGGCGGCAATCACGGCAATCGGGGCGGGCGAGGGCAGGCTGGGCATGGCAAAAGGCAGGAAATGCGTCAGGCCAGACGATAACCCAGGGCCGGCGGTCCCCGGGGGCGCGGGACGTTCCCGCGGCGGATTGGGCCGTGAGGGGTAAAATGCCTGTTTTCTCCCAGACCCGGCCGTTTTTGCGCGCCGGTCACGAAGGTGTCCCATGTCCACGCTCGCCGAGTCTCCTGTGCCCTCGAACGAATCCGCCGCCGCGCCTGCCGAGGCGGTCTACGATCCGACGCAAAAGCAGAAATCGCAGGCCAAGACGGCGCGCATTCCCATCAAGATCATTCCGGCCGAGCGCCTGAAGAAGCCTGAATGGATCCGCGTGAAGGCCGCCGCGCCCGGTTCGCGCTTCTACGACATCAAGCGCATCCTGCGCGAGCACAACCTGCACACGGTCTGTGAAGAGGCTTCGTGCCCGAACATCGGCGAATGCTTCGGCAAGGGCACCGCCACCTTCATGATCATGGGCGACAAGTGCACGCGCCGCTGCCCGTTCTGTGATGTGGGCCACGGCCGGCCCGATCCGCTGGACACCAAGGAACCCGAAAACCTGGCGCGCACCATCGCCGCCATGAAGCTGTCGTACGTGGTGATCACCTCGGTCGACCGCGACGACCTGCGCGACGGGGGCGCGGGCCACTTCGTGGACTGCATCACGCATATCCGCGAACTGTCGCCCACTACCCGCATCGAGGTGCTGGTGCCCGACTTCCGCGGCCGCCTGGACCGCGCGCTGACCATCCTGAACGCCGGTCCTCCGGACGTCATGAACCACAACCTGGAAACCGTGCCGCGCCTGTACAAGCAGGCGCGTCCGGGATCGGACTACATGCACTCGCTGAAGTTGCTGGCCGAGTTCAAGAAGCTGCATCCGGAAGTGCCCACCAAATCGGGCCTGATGCTGGGCCTGGGCGAGACCGACGAGGAAATCCTGCAGGTGATGCGCGACATGCGCGAGCACAACGTGGACATGATCACGATCGGCCAGTACCTGCAGCCGTCCGAACACCACCTGCCGGTGCTGCGCTATGTGCACCCCGATACGTTCGCGATGTTCGAGCGCGAAGCGTACGCGATGGGGTTCTCGCATGCGGCGGTTGGCGCGATGGTGCGGTCTTCGTACCACGCCGACGAGCAGGCGCACGCAGCGGGCGTGAACTGATCGTCTGATCGGTATGGGCGTGGCCTTGCGTGGCCGCGCCCGCTACGCCTGCGAAAAAAACTTCTCCACACCACAGGCCACGAGCGCATCCAGGCTCTCGTCCACATACGTGGTCCAGTCGGCCGGCGCAAAGCCGGTTGCCAACGCCAAGGCCGTCGTGTCCAGCCGTGAGTTGCGCGGCCGCGCGGCGGCTGCCGCATAGTCCGCCGATGCCACGGCGGCAATCCGCTCAGGTTTCAGCGTTAGATTGACGCCCCGCTTGCGGGCGCCCGCGACGAGGTATTGCGCGTAGGCATGCCAGTTTGTGGAGCCGGCGGCCGCGACGTGATAAAGCCCCGAAGGCAGCGCCCGCGCTTGATGCCGGGCGATGCAGCGCACCGTGGCTTGCGCGATCAGCGAAGCGGGTGTCGGCGTGCCGTGCTGGTCCGCCACGACATTCAGCGATTCACGGGTGCGCGCCAGGCTCAGGATCGTGCGAAAGAAATTGCGCCCGTGCGGCGAATAGATCCAGCTGCAGCGCAACACCAGCGCCTGGCAGGCGCTTGCCGCAATGGCGCGTTCCCCAGCGAGTTTGGTGGCGCCATACACATTGATGGGATGGGGCGTGTCGGCTTCGGTATAGGGGCGCGCAAGCGCGCCGTCAAAGACGTAATCCGTGGAGTAGTGAACCAGCAGCGCGCGGCTGGCCGCGGCGTGCCGCGCCAGCGTCGATACGGCCACCGCGTTCACCTGGGCGGCCGCTTCGGGCTCGTGCTCGGCCTGGTCGACCGCGGTCCACGCGGCCGCGTTGACGACGATGTCGGGGCGATGCGCGTCCAGCACCGCGGCAATGGCCGCCTGGTCGCGCATGTCCAGGGCGTCCCGGCCCAGCGCCGTCAGATCGCCCGCCGCCGGCAAGACAGCCTGCAGCGCACGGCCTACCTGGCCGTCCTTGCCCAATAACAGGATGCTTGGCATGAGGGCGGGCTCCGGAGAAGGCGCGCGGGCAGGTCAGCGGCGCGCTTGCGCGCCGGCCCAGAAGGTGTGCTGCTGGCCCAGATGGCGGTTCACGTAGCGCGCCAACACGAACATCAGGTCCGAGAGCCGGTTCAGGTATTGCCTGACCGGCGCATTGACGGCCTCGACGCCCGCCAGCGCCACCACGGCGCGTTCGGCTCGCCGGGCCACCGTGCGCGCCATATGCGCCAGCGCCGCGGGCCGCGACCCGCCGGGCAGGATGAATTCACGCAGTGGCGGCAGCGCCGCGTTGTAATGCGCCAGGCGCGCATCCAGGTGGGCCACCTGCTCGTCCGTGACCGCTACATGACCAGGGATGCAGAGTTCCGCGCCCATGTCGAACAGATCGTGCTGGATGGTGAGCAGGTCGGCGGCCACATCCTCGGGCAGGGATTCGGTCAGCAGCAGGCCGATGACGCTGTTCAGTTCGTCCACGTCGCCCAGGGCGGCGATGCGGGGGGCGTCCTTGGGGAGCCGGGATCCGTCCCCCAGTCCGGTGGTGCCATCGTCACCGGTGCGGGTGGCAATGACGGATAAGCGGTTGGCCATGGTGATGTGATTCGGTGTGGTGAAAGAGGTAAGCGGCTTGCGTCCGACGGTAAGCGCGCGCGCCGCGAACAGGGGGCGGCCAGCAAACAACCGTCAGGATTGTTGCGCACTGGCAGCGGAACTGTTGCATTCGCGCAGTATCCTAGCACTGTAAAAAGCGGCAAGACCGCCTCGGCATCTTGCCCGCTCGGACCGCATAGGGAGGTTTCATATGGGTTTTAACCGCAAATACACAACGCCCATGGCCGTTGCCACCGCAATGGCCGTCGTCACGCTGGCCACGCCCCTGGCGTTCGCGCAGCAGGCCGACGCCACGGGTGAGGTGCGGCGCGTGGATGCCGCTGCGGGCAAGGTCACGATCAAGCACGATGCCATCAAGGCGCTGGACCTGCCGGCGATGTCGCTGGTCTATCAGGCCGATCCGTCGTTGCTGGCCAATATCAAGGCGGGCGACAAGGTGCGCTTCACCGCCACGCGCAAGGACGGCAAGTACGTGGTGACGGCGATCTCGAACTGACGCCGGCCTAATGAAAAACCCCGCCGCAATCGCTTGCGGCGGGGTTTTTTGCGCCCGGTTGCGCCGGGGGCGGGATCAGAGCACGTAACGCGCCAGGTCCTGGCTGCTGGCGGCTTCGGCCAGCTGCGCGTTGACGTAGGCGGCGTCGATCCTGACGTGCCTGTCCTGGCTGGAGGTCGCATCGAAGGACAGCTCGTCGAGCAGCTTTTCCATCACCGTGTACAGACGGCGGGCGCCGATGTTCTCGGTGGTTTCGTTGACCTCGAAGGCCAGCTCCGCCAGGCGGCGCACGCCTTCGTCGGTGAATTCGAGCTCGACGTCCTCGGTGGCCATCAGCGCCGTGTACTGCTTGGTCAGCGACGCATCCGTGTCGGACAGGATGAGCACGAAGTCTTCGGCCGTGAGCGATTCGAGTTCGACGCGGATCGGGAAACGGCCTTGCAGCTCGGGGATCAGGTCCGACGGGCGCGACAGGTGAAAGGCGCCCGACGCGATGAACAGGATGTGATC
>JAEYVD010000226.1 GCA_023432075.1 Pseudomonadota bacterium
TGCAGGTTGCAGTCGAGCAGACGCCCGTTCTCATCAAGATTCATCCCGACGACAACGTCGCCATCGTGGCCAACGACGGCGGCTTGCCGGCCGGAACCGTTCTGCCCGACGGGCTTCAGTTGGTGGATGCCGTGCCGCAAGGACACAAAGTGGCCCTGACCGATCTGGCCGAGGGCGATGAGGTCAGACGCTACAACGTGGTGGTGGGCTACGCGGCCAAGTCCTTGCCCCGCGGCAGCTGGATCAACGAGCGCGTTACGACGATGCCGACCGCCCGCACGCTGGAAGACCTGCCGGTTTCCACGCGCGTGTCGCCCCTGCCGCCGCTGGAGGGGTATACATTCCAGGGCTACCGCAACGCGGACGGCACCGTGGGCACGCGCAACATCCTGGCCATCAGCACCACGGTGCAGTGCGTGCAAGGCGTGGTCGAACATGCGGTCGCGCGCATCCGCCGCGAGCTGCTGCCGCTGTATCCGAACGTGGACGACGTGGTGGGCATCGAGCACACCTACGGCTGCGGCGTGGCCATCGACGCACCTGGCGCCGCAATTCCCATCCGCACGCTGCACAACATCGCCCGCAACCCGAATTTCGGCGGCACGTCCATGGTGGTCAGCCTGGGCTGTGAAAAGCTGCAGCCGGACCGCCTCTTGGCGCCCACCGCCATTCCGATCCGCGCCGGCGAAGGCATGGGCGGCAACGGCGTGGAGACGATCGTGCTGCAGGACGAAGAGAACATCGGCTTCGATTCGATGATCCAGCTCATCATGCGCACCGCCGAGCGCCACCTGCAAAAGCTCAACGCCCGCCAGCGCGAAACCTGCCCGGTATCCGACCTGACCGTCGGCGTGCAGTGCGGCGGCAGCGACGCGTTCTCCGGCGTGACCGCCAACCCGGCCGTGGGTTTTGCGACCGATCTGCTGGTGCGTGCGGGCGGCACCGTGATGTTCTCCGAGAACACTGAAGTGCGCGATGGCATCGATCAGCTCACCGCCCGCGCCGAAACGCCCGAGGTCGCCGACGCGCTGATCCGGGAAATGGCCTGGTATGACGCGTACCTGCAGCGCGGCATGGCCGACCGCAGCGCCAACACCAGTCCGGGCAACAAGAAGGGCGGCCTGTCCAACATCGTCGAAAAGGCGATGGGCTCGATCGTCAAGTCCGGTTCCTCGCCCATCCACGGCGTGCTGTCGCCCGGCGACCGCCTGACACGCAAGGGCCTGATCTTTGCGGCCACGCCGGCCAGCGACTTCATCTGCGGCACGCTGCAACTGGCCGCGGGCATGAACCTTCACATCTTCACCACCGGCCGCGGCACGCCTTATGGGCTGGCGCAGGTGCCGGTCATCAAGGTCGCCACACGCTCCGCGCTGGCGCGCCGCTGGCATGACCTGATGGACGTGGATGCCGGCGTGATCGCCACCGGCCAGGTCTCGATCGAGGAGGTGGGCTGGCAGCTCTTTCAGATGATGCTGGACGTCGCCAGCGGCAAGAAGCAGACCTGTGCGGAAAAGCTCAAGCTGCACAACGCCCTGGCGCTGTTCAACCCGGGCCCCGTGACCTGATCGCGGATTCGTCCCGTCCGTAGCGCCATCGCAAAAAAAACCACCGAGAGGAGACAGCCGATGGAAATTGACCCCCAAGTCCAGGCCGGCCGGCGCCGGCTGCTGGGCGCCGCGCTTGCATTGGGGCCTGCCAGCCTCGTGCATGCGCAGTCATTCAGCTTCACCCCGCAGCAACGCTACCCGGATCCCTCGGTCCGGATCCTGGACCCGGAGTTCTCCAAGTACCGCATCTACAGCAGCAGCGTGGAGCAGCTTGCAACCGGGTTCCGCTGGCTGGAAGGGCCGGTGTGGTTTGGGGACGGGCGCTATCTGCTGGTTTCGGACATTCCCAACAACCGCATCCTGCGTTGGGACGAGACCACGGGCGAGATCAGCGTGTTTCGCCATCCGTCCAATTTCAGCAACGGGCTTGCCCGCGACCGCCAGGGCCGCCTGCTGACCTGCGAGCACTTGACGCGCCGCGTCACGCGCACGGAGTACGACGGCAGCATCACGGTGCTGGCCGACCGCTTTGACGGCAAGCCGTTCAATTCGCCAAACGACATCGTGTGCCAGCGCAATGGCGCCATCTGGTTCACGGACCCGCCATTTGGCATCGGCGGTCACTGGGAGGGCGACAAGGCCACGCCCGAGCTGCCGCATTCGGTCTACCGCATCGATCCGGCCAACGGACGCGTGACGCTGGCGCTGGCGGACCTCGCCGGCCCCAACGGCCTGTGCTTCTCACCCGACGAAAAGGTGCTCTACATCGTCGAGTCCCGCCACCAGCCCAACCGCGTGATCTGGGCCTTCGATGTGGGCGCGGACGGCGCGTTGACGAACAAGCGCCTGCACGTGGACGCACAGGGCCCCGGCGCCATTGACGGCATCAAGTGCGACGAGGCCGGCAACCTGTGGTGCGGCTGGGGCAGCAACGGCTCGCCCGACGCCAAGCCGGAGGAACTGGACGGCGTGATGGTCTTTAACCCCGCCGGCAAACCCATCGGCCACATCCGGTTGCCGGAACGGTGCGCCAACCTGTGCTTTGGCGGCGCCAAGCGCAACCGCCTTTTCATGGCGAGCAGCCATTCGCTCTATGCCCTGTACGTGGAGACCCGCGGCGCGGCATAGGCATATCCCCACCGCGGCCTCACCTGGCCG
>JAEYVD010000269.1 GCA_023432075.1 Pseudomonadota bacterium
TCCAGCGTCGGCGGCTCGCCGATGGTGGCGACAGAGATCGTGCCTCCCTTGACCGGCGTGGCACAGAGGGCGGGGGTCGACAAAGCGGTCAAGCCAATTGCGCCGGCCGCGAGCAGGCTCTTCAGCCCACCGCCTCGCCGGGAGGTACGGAAGTTCATGATTCTCTCTCCAGAGGGTCAGAAACAGGTTGTCGCGTAAGTTCGGATGAGCGCCGGGTGCCCGGATGCTGCGGTCCCCTGTGGGCCTGGCGCGGTGCCGCGGGCAGGGGGACTAGAAGAAGGTTTCGGCCACGCCGGTGACGCCGTAGTGCTCGTTCACCAGCAGCACCTGACGCCACTTGTCGAACGTCAGGCAGGGATGCGAAATGTCGAAGGCGATCATGTCGCCCACCTGGATGTCGTCGCCGTCGCCCACCCGCATGAATGCGTGCTGGTCCATCATGGCCGACAGCTTCCAGTGGGCCGGCGCGGCGCCGGGCTGCACCGAACCGGGCCGGTACAGCAGAGCGGGGGTGGGCAGGCCCGCGTCAAAGGCGGCATCGCGCTTGCCCATCGCGATGATGGCGCGCCCGGGTTCGGGCAGCGACTGCACATAGGCCCAGACCTGCAGGGCAGGTTGCAGGCCGGGCTCCATCTGGCGGGCCACCGGGTTCTGCGCATTGATGCGCTCGGCCGCGCTGCGGTAGATGCCCACGTCGTGCGACAGGTAGCAACCCGGGCGCAACACCACTTCCAGCGGGCTGCCGATGTCCAGTTGCGAAAATTCCTCGGCCACGACGTCGAACCAGGCCGATCCGGCGCCGGAGATGAGGGCAGGCCCGCTCTTGCACAGCCGGCCCGCGGCGGCCAGGCCGCGCAGGGCGTCGGTGGCGCGGCGCAGGAACGCGCGGATGGCGCCTTCTTCCTGCAGCACGCCTTCATAGACTTCGATGCCGGCCAGCGCCAGGCCGGGCCAGCGGGCGATCTCATCGGCCACGGCCTGCAACTGCGCGTCGTCGCGCACGCCGGTGCGCCCGCCCGCCGGACCCAATTCGATCAGCACGGGCAGCACCTTGCCCTCGTCGCCGAAGAACTTGCCCAGCTGCGCGGCGTTGGCGGCCGAATCCACGATGCAGAAAAACGTGAAGGCCGGATCCTCCAGCAGACGGGCGATGATGGCCATGTTGGCGCGGCCCACAAGCTGATTGGCCATCAGCACCCGGCGCACGCCGTGCTGATAGGCCGCCAGGACTTGCGGCGCGGTGGCCAGGGTGATGCCCCACGCGCCGTTGTCGATCTGGCGCTTGAACAGGGCCGGACTCATCGTCGTCTTGCCGTGCGGCGCCAGCTTGACGTGATAGGCCTCCATGAACTGCTGCATCCACTGCAGGTTGTGGCGCACGCGGGCTTCGTACAGCACGGCCACCGGCAGGCTCACGTCTTCGTTCAGCAGGTTCCAGTTCAGCGCCGCCACGTCGGCGGTGGTACAGGATTCGGGAAACGCGCCCAGGCCCTTGCCGTTGACGTCCAGGGGAGCTGCAGGAGAGGAGGAGTTGGTCATGGTGGCGGCCCGGTATGGAAAATATTTACGTCAAATCCTGTTTTTTTCATTATCGTGAAAGAAATTTACAAGCGGGAGCTAGGAGTTTCCCGTACGCCACGCCGCCCGGACGATGGGAAAATAGGTCCATGCCGCGCGCCCCTTGAGGCGCGCCTGTGCTTCGACAAAGGAAATGCCATGCTGAAAGTCGCCCTGGGCCAGTTCGCCGTCAGCCGCGTCTGGGAAGAAAACGCGCAGGTCTGCATCGATCTGATGGAACGCGCCCGCGCCGGCGGGGCCGGCCTTCTGGTCCTGCCCGAAGGCATCCTGGCCCGCGACATCACCGATCCGCAGATCGTGCTCAAGGCCGCGCAGCCGCTGGACGGCCCGTTCATCACGCGCCTGCTGGATGCCAGCCGCGGGTCGGACCTGGCGACCATGATGTGCGTGCACGTGCCGACGGGCGAGGGCCGGGTGTGGAACACGCTGGTCACGATCCGCGACGGCAAGATCCTGTCCCAGTACCGCAAGCTGCATCTGTACGACGCCTTCACCATGAAGGAATCGACCAACGTCACCCCGGGTACGGACATTCCCCCGCTGCTGGACATTGCCGGCCTGCGCGTGGGCCTCATGACCTGCTACGACGTGCGCTTTCCCGAACTGGCCCGTCGGCTGGCGCTGGACGGCGCCGACCTGCTGGTGCTGCCGGCCGCCTGGGTGCGCGGCCCGCTCAAGGAAATGCACTGGGAGGTCCTGGTCACGGCGCGGGCGCTGGAGAACACCTGCTACGTCGCGGCCGCCGGCGAATGCGGCGAGCGCAACATCGGCTGCAGCATGGTGGTGGATCCGCTGGGCGTCGTCACGGCGCGCGCGGGCGAAGCGCCCGCGCTGGTCTTCGCCGACATCGACCCGGAGCGCCTCGCCCATGCGCGCAAGGTGTTGCCCGTGCTGGCCAACCGCCGCTTTGCGCCGCCCGAACTGGCGTAGGGCGGCCAGGCCGCCGGCTGGCGGAACGGCCGGCGGGCGTCGTGACGCGGGCATGGTGTAATGCAGGCTTGAAATCCTTGCTGCATCCCTTCATCTGCTGCCAATGAGCAACGATCTCTTCGCGGCCGATCCCGCGCATCGGCCCTACGTCCCCCTGGCCGAACGCTTGCGTCCCCGCTCCCTGTCCGACGTGGTTGGCCAGTCGCATCTGCTGGGACCCGACAAGCCCCTGCGCGTCGCCTTCGAATCCGGCCGTCCGCACTCCATGATCTTCTGGGGGCCGCCCGGCGTGGGCAAGACCACGCT
>JAEYVD010000041.1 GCA_023432075.1 Pseudomonadota bacterium
GGCTTTTCAGCGGCGCTGTCCGGGATGACGATGCCCGAGGCAGTCTTGCGCTCGTTTTCGAGGCGTTTGACGATCACGCGATCGCCCAGGGGACGCAAGGCCATGAGGAACTCCTGTTAACTAAAAGAAAGTGAATGGTCGGTTTGCCCCGGGAGGTGTTAGCACTCACCGGTGTCGAGTGCTAATTATAGGGATGATGTTTGGAGGTTCAAGGGGGGGCGGGGCGCTGTTACATCTTCGACAACGTACCGATTCGGCTCGGCTGTCAAAGTTCAGAGAACTTGGAATTTGGATAACTGGTGTAGAACTTCATCGAAAGTGCAAGTTTTCGAACTTAAAACGTAACGGATGTGTACTCGCATGGAGACAGTTGCGCGAGGAGACATGAGCATAATGGTGTTGGTTCGACTGCTATCCGCCGCCGGCTACGATTTGAAAGCGGTGAAGCGGGGGCACGGCAGAACCCTAGAAGACATTCTCGAGGAACAGCGGAGGGGGCAGTAGATGGTCGCGCCACGCGATCTTCACATCTCTATCGGTGGGTTACCGGACTTGTTGCTCTGAGCGCTATTGGGAGCGGCATATGCATGGCAGACATGCTGGATATTGCAAGCCGCTTGGCGGCCCGCTATGACGCGGACGTGCTGGCACTGGGGAACGGCAAAGCCGCGTCGCTGTGACGTGACGTGTTCCCCGCGCTGGCGGCATGACTGCTTCCGCAACTGGTCAGAAATCTTACGCCGGCGCACTTTCGTGTCTGCTTGCGTCTACCGTCGCTTTCCAAGCGACACTAGAACTGCTGTTCGAACATCGGCTCGATAATGACCGTAGCCGTGGCGTGAGCAACGACGGTTCGCCTGCTCTGCGCTAGGCTGCGCACGACGCGCCGCCGTCAATCTGCAGTGCTATGGCAAGTCAACCGCCTTTCTTCTGAACCCGCCATGATCGCGGATCTTGACCCGCAGCGCGTCGAAAGTCACGTGCGTCCTCGATCCCATGCGTCTCGGTCAGAGACGCATGGATCTGGCGGGCACTCATGCCTCGGGCGTATGTGGCGGTGATCCGATGTTCGAACCCAGTGAGTTGCCCTTGGCTTGGAAATCCGAATCGGGGCGAAGAAGCCATCTTGGTAGCGGACAGGCTCTATGCGGCCAAGGGCTACGCTTCTTCGTCGAGGGGGGGGGCTGTGCCGTTGGCGCCACTGCGCCTGTCGATTTGGTCAGCGGGCCTGTTACGACTGGCCGATACTCAAGAAGCAGGTTCATCTTTGCAGCCATCGTCCGCTTGATCTCCGCCTATAGGACGACAGAGACAGGACTTGAGTGTCGCGGGGGCGTCGTCATCCGTCCTTTGGCCGGATAACCCTGCAAAGGGGGCCAGGACTTCAAGCGGGTGGCGAAAGGGCCGCAGCCTCAGCCCGGCAGCCCGGGTTTCTTTATAGGCATGTCTGGTCAATCCTCGTGTTATACGCCGCTCAAGAATTCCTGAATAGATCGCAAAAAATTGACCAATTTGGATGAACCAAAAATCCACGAAAATTCAATTTTTGAGCGCTTCATTCGCTTTTTCTATTAGGTCTCTTGCCACATCATCTTTATTTTTATCAAGCAACTCTGATGCGTTTTTCATTAACCATGAGATGTTTCCAACTTCAACTATATAAATGGTTGATGTCATTTTGTTTCGCCCCATGGGCTCTTGGACATTCGGGGTTCCCGTGGTCCAAGGTGGAAGCGGTACGGTTTTAGAGGAGTGCCTTTGTTCATACACTTTGTATAAGTAGCCTTGTCGACTATGGTTCTCGTTATGGGCCTGTGGCTGGATTTTTCCGTTAACATCGACGGATAATATTTCTGAAACAAGGGGCGTATCAATTGCAGATGGGGCGACCATTCCGCGTCCCGAATTTCGGTAAATGGCATCCGACGTAATTTTTAGTGCTAATGCAACCTTTCCATCAGAGGTTTTGGCGGAGGCTTTCTGAACAAAAAGTCGTACGGGGCGAAATGTGATTATTTCTGGTTGCTTCGGGTCGTAGCTAACAATTCCAATATAATCTAGGAGTAGCGTATCAGTTGGGGTTTGATCGTCATTCTTTCCAACTCTAGAAACCCTGAAACAAGTGCCTGGCGTTGGGCTATTGCTGGCAAGCTTTTGGTAAAAGTCTTCGGGTTCCGACGAGATGGTAGCAGTGGTGGAATATTTCTTTATTTCCGACTTAAGTTGGTCGTTTGTTTCTCTCACTGTCCATTGAATTAATTGTCCTATTCCCCATCCAATTAGTGCAGCGGGTATTGCACGTTCGATTGGCGTGTTGAATATTCCGCATCGTGCCAATATATCGTGGTTTTGATCTTGGGTTCTTACGAAGTCGAAAGCGGGATCATTTCCAGTGGGGGTGGTTCCTTCTCGAAAAACGGGTGCGAGAATTTTTCCTGCCTCGTTTTTTGAGAAAAACTGCATGCTTCCGATATCGGACGTCGTATTTGGTTGCGGGGAACTGCAGGCGGTCAGGAGTCCAATCGTAACAGGGAGGATTGAAATCAGATAGTGAGTCATTTCATAATTTCCCGGTCAAAAGTTCTCGAACGAGGAATATCGGGATGCCTCGTATTTTCCATCCACATTAAATGGGAGAGTCAGCACATGCTACGGCTGCCAGCCGGCATCCACCATGCTGAATATTGGGTATTGCACCGGTTATGCTCTTCCGAAACGATTAGAGTTCGGGCGGACGGCTAGTGAGGTGCTTTGGATTGATAATCTGGCTCCGCAATGCCGTTGGTGAAATTTGGCGTGACCCCGACGAGGAAGGGCAAGGAGATGGCTTGTAGAGGTACGGCCTCCGCGACGCACGACAGGGCCGGGCAGCTGCTTAGTACTAGGCTGTAAGTGCTTGCCCCTACGACGTACGTGCGCCGCGCTGAGTCGGCGTAGCCACTCCCTTAGGAGAATTCTGCTCCTGGCCCTTATCTGCTATGGTCGATCCGACTTAGCTCACCGTCATACCGAAATTGAGGTATTGCGGACTGAGCTATGTGACTGCATCCTAAATCGACGACTGCGAGTACGATGCTAAGCTGGCTAGATGGAGGTTACTTTGGCTTGGGATCTATTTGCCTTTCAGCGCGCGGCGGCCGTATGGTAACTGAATATCGTATTTTTATTGGACGGAGAAAGCCATGACATTGAACGATGAAGAGTGCAGTGCCGACGAGCTTTCCCTGAAAAATATTATCGACTTGCCGACGCCGTACGTACTTGACCCGTCAGAACGCAGCAAAACACCTTTCAAGTTGACCCAATATCCCACGCAGGGAGGAATGGTCGTTCCCGGGCGCGCTGGTGAGCTGCGCGGGCTTTACGGCACACTCGGGAGCCTTGTGTGGAATCCTGATTGGTCGGGTTACCTTGCTCGTCCGAACAAACCTCATTGGGGTGTCGATATCTACGCCCCGATAGGTACTGAGGTTATCGCAGTTTGCGATGGTGCTCTGAGTTTTCATGAGGAACCGGATGGTCTTGGACTATACGCCCAACTCCATATTGCGAAGCAGGGGCAATGGCAGTTCCAATACGGTCATTTGGGAGAGCGTCTGCGGAAGGCGGGGCCAGTCAAGCGAGGACAAGTCATTGGTCGCGTGGGTTGTTCAGGCAACGCTGATGATAATAAAATTTGCGAAAAAATACCTCCCGGCCTTGCGTTTAGTGCATCGCATTTGCATTTGCAGTTAAAGCAGTTAAGTCCCGGGACAGAGTCGCGGCGAACAAACCCGTTAAAGGTTCTGGGCTGGATGCTGGAATCACCCTCCAAGCCTCCCAAGATGTGAGACGGTGGATTTTCTAATCTTATATTACAAAAATTAAGGAAAAATCTCTAAGAAACATATAGAAGTATTAGAAGGCGCGTTGGCCGTTCTGACTCTAAATGTGTTGTTTTGGAGGGTTATATGGATTCAAAAATTAATGTGATGGAACAGCATCAGGGCGAGCTGGTCTCCAATCGAGTCATTAGTATAACTCTGATAAATTCGTCTAGCGATATACCAAAGAAAAACGTTTCTGCGGTACTCCAGTATAAAAATGGTCCTCTGACGCAAAAGCTCCCCGTCACCGCTCTAGTCTCTGCCAGAGGAGATTTTGTCGCTACTGTGGAAGTGCCGGATTACGAACCACTTAGAGTATATTTTTTTTGGATCGAGGGATGGGTTGGCTCGAAACGGTGTGCGGCGTTTACGCGAAATCCTACATATGAAGGACATTATTGGGATTCTGCGGTAATCGTCTGGTCCCCCATGGTTCACGACGGGTATAAATACGAATATGCGGACGGAGGTATCGCAGTTCGAAGTGCATTTGTTGCAGAGCATCGATCTACATGAGGGCCTACAGAAATGGGCTTGCGATGCGGTTTGCTCGTTGCTAGGGGCTGAGGCGTGCTTGGGAATCTGCTCGGCGGAGCGGGATGGCGTTGTTATAGTTGATGTCTGCAAGACGGGGAAGGGGGGGCGGCGAAACCAGAACGCTAACGGCAGAGGCGCGCTGTATAAGACTCACAATCGGTAAATCGGCGCGTCGCGGACCTATCCGGGATTTTGTGTGCCAGGCATATCATGAGGAATAAATATCATAGATATGCCGATGAAGAAGAAACGCACAGCGGCCGCTCAGGCGGCGGCCCGTGGGCCGTTGCCCGAAGTTCCTGCCGAGTTGCTGGATCATCTCGTCAAAGGACCGATGACGCCCAGCGAGGCGCAGATCTGTTCTTGTCGTTCCAGAAGGCAGTGATCGAGCGGACGATGGCCGCAGAGATGAACCTGAACTGGGATATCGACCGGGCGAGCACAAGCCTGAAGGCCAGACCAACGAGCGGAACGGCGCCAGCGGCAAGACCCTGCTGAACGAGTGTGGCCCAGTGCGCGTGTAGCTGCCCCGCTACCGGGATGGCTCTTTCGCGCCGATCCTGATTCCCAAGCACGAACGGCGCTTCACCGGGTTCGACGACCGGATCATCGCGACGTACGCGCGAGGGATGAGCGTGCGCGAGATCCAGGCGTTCCTGGCCGAGAGCTACGGTACCGAGGTTTCCCCTGATTTCATCAGCTTGGTCACCGACGAGGTCATGGCCGAGACCACTGCCTGGCAGCATCGGCCGTTGGAGGCGATATACCCGGTGGTGTTCTTTGACAGGCTGCGGGTCAAGATCCCTGACGGCGGCGGGGTCAGCAACAAGACGGTGTAGCTGGCCCTGGGCGTGCGGGCCGACGGCCAGCGCGTCGTGCTGGGCCTGTGGGTTGAGCAGACCGAGGGTGCCAAGTTCTGGCTCAAGGTATTCAACGAACTCAAGACCCGAGGGTGCCAGGACATCCCTATCGCCGTGGCCGATGGCCTGAAGGGCTTGGCCGACGTCATTGGCACCGCCTTCCTGCGCACGACGGTGCAGACCTGCATCGTGCATCTGATCCGCAACAGCCTGGATTACGCGGGATGGAAGGATCGCAAGGCCTTTGGCCCCGCGCTGCGCCCGATCTACGCGGCCCCCAGCGCGAAGGCCGCCGAGCAGGCGCTACAAGCGTTTGCCGACGGGCCATGGGGGGCAAGGTACCCGATGATCGTCGCCGCATGGCAGCGGGCCTGGGAGAACGCCACGCCATTCTTCGTCTTCCCGACTGACATCAGAGGCGAGATTTACACCACAGGTGCCATAGAAAGTTTGAACCTGCAACTGCGCAAGATCATCAAGACACGAGGCCACTTCCCTACCGATGAGGCGGAAATCAAGCTCTTATGGCTGGCCCTGCTTCAAGGCTCTCACGGGTTTGCTCCGTAATCTCGTATTGGACCGTACGCCGGGTCTTCTGTTGCATGACGGTAGCTCTCGCGGCTTCGTGGCTTCCGTGACGGATGTCCTGTACCTGCAATCGCATGAGATCGCACGCTCGAAGCTTGCTATCAACTGCGAGATTGAACATCGCGAGTCCCCGAGTGTTCGAAGCCATCTGAAGTCTCATTCGAATTGCCCAAATTTCTCGGAGCTTTAGGGGCGGCTTCTGCCCGGTAAGCTCTCCCTTGTTCCATGGCACACGACGGCTCACGGCGGCATTCGCGGATTCCGTGACAATCTCCTTTTGAGTAAAGGCAGATTCAGTGTGCTCCTACGGAGGGGTGCTATCCGACCCGGAGCTGCCGTTCGCGCGTCTGAGGCCAATGCCTCCTGTGCAGCGATTGCTGACTGTGACCGCTCCCGGGGGCTGTACGCTGCTTGGTGGCGAGCAGTCTTTAGGCCCGACGACATCGCAATACAAGCCCAGACCATTCACCAGCAATGAGATCCTCCATCGCCTCGAACCGTGCTTTGCCACTTCGGGCGCTTACTCTCAGACGAGGAGCAAACTGAGGTCAAAGCTGGCGGCCACACTGCTTCGCTAGGTTGATGACAATATGTTACCGTTGTGTGCTCTCTTCGGTCGGCGCACGTGCGCCCTTTAAGGTGCGAGGAACAATATGGCTGAGAAGTCGAAGACATACAACGGCGTCATTGCAGCTCTTTCCGTATTTGTTCTCTGTCTCGTTTTTCCGCGAAGCAAGTGGGGTTACATCGTTTTATTCATTGGGGCCGTTTGGGCCTGGCGAGCGCTGTTTGTTGGTACTACGAAGCAATCAGCATCCGCCGGTCCGTCCCGAGCTGAAGCGGAAAAGACGACGAAGCCAGTGGACGCGCGAGCCCGGATGGAACCACATGTCGCAACGACTCGCTCTCCGGAAGTCGGTGCGCCTCCCGCTTCGGTTGCAACAACCCCTAGGTTCGTTCCAGACGATGACCCTGTATCAGTGGCTCCGAAGGCGCCTTCTTCGACGGTTGCTGTTCCGTCGCTACCGCTACCGATGACTTCGGCTGCCCCGAGACGATTCGTGGATGAAAGTACTCCGGTTCCCGTCGTCACAAAAGCGCCTTCGCAATCAGAGAACTTCGCAATACCCCCGGCCCCAGCTCAGGCCAACGTAGGGCCGGGCCGCTGGATACCGCCGGGAGATAACGTACTCATCGCCGGCTGTCTCATCAACGGTGGAATGATTTACGTGGGCAAGGACCTAAAAGCGTACTCTGGTTCGCCCGACCCCTGTCTCATCAATCCCGCACTGCCCATAGCTTCGCAAGCTAACGCTAGCGAGCGTGGGTTCGGCTATTGGCCTTCCTATTCCGAGATAGCACCCGTTGCTCGCCGGGCCTATCTGATCTGGCTAGCGGGCGGCCGGTGCGACCCTGAAGCTGATATTGGTTACGTTTTTCTCTTCTTCTACGGTTTAGAACGCAGAGCGCTTATCGACGGGCAGAAGGACGAAAAAGCGCAGCGAGACCGACCTGCCATTGCGCAGGAACTCAGGCGGTTGTTAATAATCTACGGCGAAAGATCCTTTTCCTTCAAGCGATATGCCAGTGAGCTGCTTAACTGGCTAGAGGTGTCACACTACTCCAAGAAGCTATACGACGAACCTATTCCATCGTTCCCAACGACCTTCGAATTACCACTGTATGTTCGCCTTGCGCTTGGGCTCGCTGCAGTTGACCGAGAGCCTGTACCTGGTCACCTAGCTTTGGCTTGGGCGAGGCTTGATCCAACCAGCTACCTGAGGACACCCGCCACTCGGTGCACAGAGCAGTTCGACAAGCTCTTCCTGCAACGCTATGCCGAGACTTTCAATCCGGGCATCGTCCTTCCCCGCAACAAGACGAAGTTGAAGCTCGTTTACCAGCCAGCTTCTGCAGGCTTTAGAGGTATCAATGAAATCAAGCTGAATTTTGGCGATACGCCAGATGTGACGGTACTTACGGCCCCGCAAAAGCAACTAAAGAAAGTTGTGGATGAGGTCACGGAACAGTTAGATCAATACAGTCGGTACCTTGGTCGCAATCCAGAAGCTCCCAATGCACTGGAAGGCTTGCTGCTACTGCCTCCCACGATTTGGCCGAAGGCTGCCGCGGATGCGTTAAAAGGCTTGCAAGAGCGCGTTGCAGCCAACATCACTGTGGTGAGGATGCAGGAACTGCTCGATATGTTCCAGGCGAAGGCCGCCTTGAACAAGGAGCGTGCAGTGGCGCTGGCCAAGATACTGGATGCTGTTCGCATTGGAATAGAGCCAGACATCCTCGGCGGCGCAAGAACGCCGAAGGGTGACAACTACGTCGTGCTTTACGCTGCGCCCGAGTTAAACAGTTCGTTAGTACGGACGGCGGCATACCAGGTTGCAGCACTCACACTTCAGCTAGCGTCCGCCGTCGCCGGTGCCGACGGTGAATTTGGTGAGGAGGAGATGGAGCACCTCCGAGGGCAAGTGCAAGATTGGTCGCACCTGACTCTTGGGGAATCAGCCAGGCTGTTGGCTCACCTGCGGCTACTGGCTGCAGAGCCTGTTCCCTTGGCATCTCTCAAGAAGCGTTTGGAGTCGCTGGACGCAAAATCCAAAGAAACGATTGCCACCTTCATGACGACCATTGCACAGGCCGATGGAACGGTAACACCGGCCGAAGTGAAGATGCTGGAGAAAGTCTATAAGACCCTGGGCCTTGATACCAAGAAGGTCTTCGCTGATGTACATGCTGTTGCCGCCGGGGCCAGGCCACAGCCAAGCATCTCAACGAGCTCCGGGGTGAAGGGTTTCCAATTGGATGCTGCAAAGATCTCAGCATTGCAAAAGGACTCTGAGCGAGTTTCCGCACTTCTGGCTGATATCTTCAAGGAAGAATCGCCGCCGCCATCTCTGGTCGCAGCGGCCGTGTTGGAGCCCGAGGAAGCTGCGGCGCCAACTACTGGACTGCTCGGCCTGGATGAAGCCCACTCGGCTTTTGCTCGAATGCTGCTGTCACGTCCACAATGGGCTCGTGACGAACTCCTGGACGTTTCGTCCGATTTGGACCTCATGCTGGATGGAGCCCTTGAGCACATCAATGAGGTTTCGTTCGATACCCACGACATACCGTTCACTGAGGGTGATGATCCAATTGAGGTGAACCCTGAAATTCTGGAGAAGCTTGAAGCATGAACGCACCTATTCGACCCAAAGAGCGTGATGCTGTTGTCCAGTCCCTACGTGCAGGCGTGGTGCCACGGGCTGGTCAGCACCTCATCCAGGTAGGCCGCATCCGAGAAATTGAAACACTGGTGAGCGATATGGTTCGCGTTGCCGATGGTGGCTCTGCGTTCCGTCTAGTCATTGGGGAGTACGGTGCCGGCAAGACGTTCTTTCTGAACTTGGTTCGCTCCATTGCTATGGAGAAGAAGCTGGTGGTGGCTAGCGCCGACCTGAACCCAGACCGCCGACTCCATGCAAGTGGCGGGCAGGCACGATCTCTCTATGCTGAATTGATGCGCAATATGGCCACCCGAACCAAGCCCGATGGAGGAGCGTTGAGTGGCATCGTTGAAAAGTTCATAGCCACGGCTAAGTCCGAGGCGAAGGACGCAGGGAAGGCGACCGAAGATGTCATCCGCCAGAAGCTCGAGCACCTTACGGAGTTGGTCAATGGCTATGACTTTGCTGACGTCATTGCCGCCTACTACCGTGGTTTCGAAGAAGGTAATGAGCAGTTGAAGTCCGATGCGGTGCGCTGGCTGCGCGGTGAGTTTACGACCAAGAGCGATGCAAAAGCAGCACTTGGTGTACGCACCTATGTGGATGACGCCGCAGTCTATGACCAACTCAAATTGGTGGCCAGGTTCGTACGGCTCGCGGGTTTCAGCGGCCTGCTGGTTAGCCTCGATGAACTGGTCAACCTTTATAAACTTGCCAATGTGCAGGCACGCAACTCCAATTACGAACAAATTCTGCGCATCTTGAATGACTCGCTTCAAGGTACCGCAGTCGGCCTGGGATTCATTCTCGGGGGGACGCCAGAGTTCCTTCTAGACACTCGGCGAGGACTCTACAGTTACCCGGCGCTTCAAAGTCGATTGGCTCAGAACACCTTTGCAAGCAGTGATCTCGTTGACTTTAGCGGTCCCACAGTGCGTCTTTCAAGCCTTACTCCTGAAGACTTCTACGTGCTTCTGCAGAAGCTGCGCCACATCTACGCTGGTGGGGATCCGACCATGTACCTTTTGTCGGACCAAGGCATTGCTAGCTTCATGGAACATTGCTCTAAGCGCATCGGTGAAACCTATTTTCGAACACCTCGTACCACCATCACCTCCTTCATCAACCTTCTTGCTGTCCTGGAGCAAAATCCGGGTACCGAATGGCAAACACTGCTCGGAGGCCTAGAGGTAGCGGTAGACACAGGTGCGACAGGAGATATGGTTGTGGGGGTAGACGAAGGTGACGATTTTGCATCCTTCAAGCTCTAGAAGTGGAGCGCTGCATGTCCGGGACGAGTTCGTCTTTTTATCTTCTTAATGAGCGCATTCAGCGTTTTATATGGGCGGAGGGCTGGGAGTCATTGCGGGATGCCCAGGAGCGGTCGATTCCGCTGCTCATCAAGGCAGACCGCGATGTCATCGTCGCGGCTGCCACCGCGGCAGGAAAGACCGAGGCTGCATTCTTTCCTGCGCTCACGCACCTATTGGAGTGCGAGGAGCCGCGCCTCATTGTTTACATCAGCCCGCTGAAAGCACTCATCAATGATCAGTTTGGCCGACTTGAAAAGCTCTGCGAACAATTGGACATCCCTGTTTGGCCTTGGCACGGCGATGTCGGCGCAACCTCCAAAGCCAAGTTCTTGAAGCAGCGGCATGGGGTCTTGCTCATCACCCCGGAATCTCTTGAAGCGCTGCTGTGCAATCGAGGCACATCCATTGGATCTGTATTTCAAAGGACCGCTTACTTCGTGATTGATGAGCTTCATGCCTTTATTGGTTCTGAACGAGGCAAGCAACTCCAATCATTGTTGCATCGCATCGAAAACGTGCTACGTCGGAAAGTCCCCCGTGTAGGGCTTTCCGCGACGCTAGGCGACATGCATTTTGCATCAGATTTTCTTCGGCCGGGCCACGGCGCTGGCGTCAGCGTGATTGTTTCCGCCTCTGCAGAAAACGAGCTTCTCATTCTTCTGAAGGGGTATGAAGAGCCTTTGCTTGTCAGACCAAGTGGTGAGGAAGACGTCCCTGAGCCTGTTACGCCTGGTCGCATTGCCGTCCACATGTATAAGGCTCTTCGGGGCTCCAACAACCTGGTGTTCCCAAATTCGCGAAGCGAGGTCGAGCGATACACGAATCTTCTAAACAGCCTGTGTGAGCAACATAAGGTTCCTCAGGAGTTTTGGCCGCATCATGGCAACCTTTCAAAGGAAATCCGTGCGGAGACCGAGGCCGCCCTCAAACAGAAGGAGGTGCCTGCCACGGCCGTCTGCACGAACACCTTAGAGTTGGGTATAGACATTGGAGCAGTCAAGAGCGTTGTCCAAATTGGTCCGCCTCCCTCAGTCGCTAGCCTGCGCCAGCGACTTGGGCGCTCAGGTAGGCGCAAGGGAGAGCCGGCTATCCTGCGCGGCTACTGCATTGAAGATGCGATCGACATTCGCTCAGGCTTCGGTCCGAAACTGAGGTTGGGGCTCCTGCAGACCATCGCTATGGTCTCGCTCCTGCTGGAAAACTGGTTCGAGCCGCCGGTAACGCACGGAGCCCACCTTTCTACGTTGGTGCAACAGGTGCTATCTGCCATCGCCCAGAATGGCGGCGCCACGATTGGTCAGTTATATGCACTGCTATGTGCTCCCGGAACGCCGTTCGAAGAGACGACCAAGGAGGACTTCATGTCTTTGGTTCGTCATTTGGGAACGAAGGGACTTCTGGTCCAGGACTCGTCTGGTCTGTTACTGCATGGCCCGCTGGGTGAAAAATTCGTAAATCACTACACCTTCTATGCGGCCTTTGCCTCCGATGAAGAGTTTCGCTTGGTCGCCGGTCACCAGACTCTTGGCACACTGCCGGTGTCCCAGATGCTCTCTATAGGGCAGCGGATTCTGTTTGCAGGCAAGACCTGGATTGTTGAGATCGTTGATGAATCGCAGAAGGTCATTTTTGTGAAACGTGCCGGTCGCGGCGCACCACCCTTGTTCTCTGGTGGGTCGGGGCGAGTTCACACGAAGGTTAGGCAGCGAATGCGGGCGCTGCTGGAGTCGACTGAAAAAATTGCATTCATCGACGAGGTTGCGCAGCGTTTTCTGGGGGAAGCACGCTTCAACTTCCATGCTCTGAACTTGAAATCAGAGTGTTTAATTGACCAAGGGCATGAACTCCTGCTGGTCACATGGCTCGGTGATGCTGCCAACGAGGCGTTGGCCTGCTTCATGATCCAACAAGGTTTCACCGCTACACCTTCTGGGCCCGGCATCGAGGTGGTGAAGGGCAACCACAGCATCGACAACATCCTGGATGCGCTTCATGATGTTGCATTGGTCAAACAACTTTCGGTGGATGAACTACTGGAGCGTGCCCAAAATCTAGAACGGGAGAAGTGGGATTGGGCACTACCGCCTAACTTGCTCAAGAAGGCTTATGCGAGTCTTAATCTGGATATTGAGGCGGCAAAGAACTGGGTGGCTTCAAATTACGGCTAGGAAACATCGGGGCATGTCGACTCCCGGGATCGAGATACCAAACCGCGACCATGTTGTGGTTCTTTTCCTGGTCACATTTGGCTGCCTCACTGATGATGATTGGAGCATGCGTGGCGATTACCGCATGAAAGCGCTTCCGGCATTCAAGCAACTTCATCAGCGACTCATGAAACTTCATTTGCCAGTGCAGGTGAAGGCTTACCGCAGGTTCGTCGATCAAAAAAAAGCCGCTCGGTCTTCCATGACGCTGAGAACCTTGGCAAATACCAGCACTCGGTTCTGCTCACCGGTGCTGAGGCTTGCGAAGGCCATGACCTTTCCATTTCGCAGCGTGACCTGCCCCCAGACTTAGTACGGCACCGACATAGAGTCCAGGGTTAAAAACCGTTGTTGCCGATGCGCCTGAGCAAACTGCTCCGGCGTTAAGTATCCCAGCGCGCTATGCGGGCGTTCGGTGTTGTACTCGACGCGCCAGTCTTCGATCAAGGATTTGGCTTGGCGCAGCGACATGAACCAATGCTCATTCAGGCATTCATCGCGGAATTTTCCGTTGAAGCTCTCGATGTATGCATTCTCCACGGGCTTGCCTGGTCTGATGAACGACAGCTTCACGCCGACCTGATAGGCCCAAGCATCCAAGGCCCTGCCAGCAAACTCTGGGCCGTTGTCCACGGTGATGGATTTGGGCTGCCCACGCAGTTCCGCGAGCTGTTGCAGCACCTGCGCTACCCGTAATCCCGGCAGTGAGGTATCGACCTCGATGGCAAGACACTCGCGCGTGTAGTCATCGACGATGTTCAAGCACCGGAACCTGCGGCCATAGGCCAGACCGTCGGACACGAAGTCCATCGACCAGCTCTGATTCGGCGCCGTCGCAACGGGACGAACTACCCGTTCTGCGGGAGCGATGCGCTTGCGGCGACGCTTACGAACGCTCAAGCCGGCTTGGCTGTAAAGCCGCCAGACCCGCTTGTGATTCGTCTGCCGGCCTTCACGGCGAAGCAGAATATGGATGCGCCGATAGCCGTAGCGTCGCTTGAGCGCTGCCATCTCCTTCATGCGCTCGGTCAATGCCATGTCGCCCGTACGCTTAGTTTCATAAGCGAACAGCGACCGGGAAATGCCTACCAGCCCGCAGGCCCGGGTGATACCCATGCCGCGCTCGGTCATCAACGTTTTGACCGCTTCGCGTTTGGCCTGCGGGCTTGCTACTTTCGGCTCAAAAGGTCCTGAAGCGCAGCCTTGTCCAGCATCGATTCAGCCAACAGCCTCTTGAGCTTGTTGTTCTCTTGCTCTAGCTCCTTCAGTCGCTGGGCGTCCGAGACGGTCATACCGCCGAACTTCGCCTTCCAGTTGTAGTAAGTGGCCTCCGAGATCCCGTGCTTGCGGCACAGTTCGGCCACCTTGGCCCCTGCCTCGGCCTCCTTCAGCACCCCGATGATCTGTTCTTCTGTAAATCGTTTCTTCATTGCCGTTCCTTTGTGAACGGACTCTACATCGATTTCGTACTAACCACGGGGAGCAGGTCAACTCAACTGCACGGTTGCCTCGTCGGAGAATGGGAAGGGAGAGAATTTTCTCGTCATGGCAGTGGCCCATTTTCGCAATTCTGCATTCTCAGAAGAGGCAGGCTCTTTGAGTAAACCTATCGCTAACTGAACATAGTCTTTCTGTGCAGCTGTTTCTGTTATGGACTTCTGCGTCCACCAGCCAATCAAGCCGACTACAATCGGCATTGCCAGCAGTGCGGTAATTTGCGCGATCTTATAAACTCGATCTAGCTTAGTTTCTGAGCTCAAATTTCCCCTCACGGAAGGCTGTGCGGTGATTGTCCGCTTGATTGTGTGCTGATTGGGCTGGCCATGAAGCACTAGGCAATCCCTGCTTGCTCCAGCGGGATGCTTGCACCACGAACTTACTATCCCCGCGTTTTGAGGCGGGTTTGCTTTAAATTGATCATTTCAGCTAGGTTGGCCGAAGATGGACATCTATGGCCTGCGTTTTGACCGGATTCACACGACAACCAAACTTGTTGCCGCATTGATAAAAACCCTTGTTTGCAGCAATGATAGTGGACATACGAGCGATAGCTTTTTAGGAAAACGTAGAAGGTTCAAGTTTGCAGTCTATGCCTGACTTAGCTGCCTTGATCACAAGGACTCCTATGAACGATCAAGCTGAGGGCGCCGTTCGCTCGCTCGCTCCCGCCTATTTTCCGCGGGGGCTCGTAATCAGCGAGGCAGACTTGCTCGACAGCGTCGACGAAGCCGGACTGCTCGCTCTGGTCGGCAACAAGATCGTGCTAGGTGAGCCTGGTATGGGCAAGAGCGAACTCATGCGCGAACTTGGACGGCGGCTTGGGGTTGATTTAGTTACCGCAATTCGCTTCATCAATTCCAAGAACCCAGGCAAGTTGGTGTCTGCGGGCAAGCCTTTGCTAATAGACGGTCTTGATGAGGCTATGTCGAGACGCGAGGGCGACGCAGTCGATGCGATCTTGGCCCAGCTCGAAGAGGCGGACTTACCGCCTTTCATCCTTTCGTGTCGATCGCGAGAATGGCAAGCGCGTAGCGTGACGAATTTGCGTCGGCTCTACGGTGCTGAGCCTCGAGTCTTGACGCTCGAACCTTTCGATCGTAGTGAAGCGCGGGCGGTTCTATTTGCACAGAACCCGAGCTTGGATGTTGATCATGTGCTCGATCACCTCGAGGCCTACAGCCTCCAAGATCTTTACCGTAATCCGCTGACGCTTGGCTTGATCCGACGTGTCGCGGAGACTGACACGCAATTGCCGGCGACGCGCGCGACATTGTTCGAGCGCGTCTGCTCCCTTATCTGGCCAGAACATGATGGAGATCGGCAGGATGAGGGGCTGGCGCAGCTGACGCAAGACGAAGCGCTTGACGCCGCCGGTGCGATCGCCGCCGCACTGCTATTTGGTGGTGCCGAAGCCGCCAGCGCGGCAGGCGCTGCGCAGGTGCTGCAGGGCGATGTGCGACTCGCCGATCTCGAGGCCCTGCCGAAGGGCGAGGCCTCACGCGCGATTTTTTCGTCGAAGCTGTTCCTTAGTGTCGGGCCGTTGCGCGCGAAGCCGATTCATAGAGTCATCGCCGAGTATCTCGGTGCACGCTGGCTTGCACGTCAAGCGGCGACGCCGCGCGCGCAGCGGCGCTTGCTCGCCCAATTGCATGGCAGTGGCGGCGTTCCGGCAAGTCTACGTGGGCTCCATGCCTGGCTCGCCTATCACAGCCCGGCGATGGCTGAGCGCATCATCACCGCAGACCCGTATGGCGTGCTGCGTTACGGCGAGGACACCTTGTTAACGCCGCATCTTGCGGACTGTTTATTCGAGGCACTGAGCGGACTCGCTGAGGACGATCCTTATTTCCGGGCAGCAGACTGGGACCGCAAGACTGCTGCTGGACTGATGATTACTCCGCTCAAGCACAAGATTCAGAAAATCATCTCCTCGGCAGCCAGCAGCGCGCACTTGCGCGCGCTGCTGATAGAAGGACTCAAGGCAACAGCGCTCGCAATTGAGCTTGCAGATACTTTGGAGGCGATTGTTCTCTCCCGTGAACGCTTTTATCGCGAGCGCGAAGATGCCGCAGAGGCCTTGCTGCCACACCGCGACCGGGCATGGTGGCGCACGACGATTGCATCGCTGATCGACCAGGGCGGAGAGGATGCGCCGAGACTTGCGCTTCGACTGATTCAGCTGATAGATGCCGACGTATCAGATGAGCTTCTGGTCGCAACGCTTTTCGCCGAAATGGGGGTGAGCCGTTCTCCGCTACGCCGCTCGAAGCCGCAGCGCGTCCACACCATTCGCAGCTATGAGGAACTATTTGCCGTGATTTCGTCGGTGCGGCTCGTCGGAATACTCGACTTGATAGTCGATTATTCCCAGCTGTTGCACGATGACGATTGGCGAAGCGCCGGCGAGGTGGCCGATATCGTCACCAATCTCATTGTTCGCGGTATTGATGAGGGTGCTATCGGTGTCGTCGAGGCGCCTTCGTTGTGGCGCTGGCTAGAAGCACTCGAGCACGAGCATTACTATGATCGCCACGTTCGGCAGAGGCTCGCGGCGCAACTGTGGTCGCAGGACGCCTTGCGTCGTGCAATTCAGGCGCATGTGCTGGCTCACGATCGCCGTCGGGATAGTCTATGGGCCACCGCCATCTTTTTGCAGCGTCGCCTTCTACGGCAGGATTGGCGGCAAGACGACATCATTATCTTGTTCGACCGGCTAGCCCAAGGTAACAACAAAGATCCCGCGGCGCGCCAAGACTGGCAAGATTTGGTACAGGTCGCGTGGCGACATGATGGACTCGAACCGGTCGTGCGCGAAGCTGCAGAGCGATTCCGTCGAGGCGACAAAGCGCTCGGTGATTTTCTGAGTAAGCTTGAGAACCCCAAAAAGCCAGGGTGGGAGGTCCGTCAGGAGAAGGAGCGGGCAAAGCGGGAGCGCAAACGCAAGGTGGCGATTGAGGAGGCGCGTCGCTCATTTGGCATGGCACGCGATGATCTGCGCGCTGGCGAGCTGGGCGCGATTCTGCGGCCGGCTCAGGCCTATTTGGGTCTGTTCCGCGACCTTCCCAGCGGATTGTCCCCATTCGAGCGGCTGTCGAGCTGGATCGGGCCGGACCTATGCAGCGATGCGCTGATCGGATTTGAGGCTGTATTGCACCGCTCGGACCTACCCGCGCCGGTTGAGTTTTCCAACGGTTTTGCTAGCCGTTCGATTTACAATTTCGGCTACCCTATCATGGCTGGGCTTTACGAGCGCATGCGACTTGGCAAGAGCTTTGCCGAACTATCCACACCGCTTAAGCAATCGGCGTTATTGCTCAGTTATGAAGGTCATGGTTGGGGCCTCGACGAGGAAAAGGACGCGCTGCGGGCGGCGCTGGAAGTCGAAGTCATTTCCTGCCTGAACACTCGACAGGCGTTCGCAAGGCTTTGGATCGAGCCTGCGCTCGATATAGGAAAAGAGCATGTTGCAGGGCTCAGAAAACTCGCCCACGATCCAGAATGGCAGGCGACAGGGGCGGCGCTTGGTGCCGAATGGCTAACGAGGTTTCCCAACGTACCGGCTTCGGTTGAAGCAGAATTAGTCGACTGCCTAACCTATGGCGGTGCGCTAGCTGCGCTTCGGGATGTTGCCAAAGCCCGCGCCGAGATGGTGTTCCGCAATGTGGACCATCTGCTGTCATGGCTAGCGATCGATGTTGTAGTCCGTTTCGATGCTGTGCGACCCGATCTGGCCAAGATAGGTACGTACCATCCTGACTTTATCTGGTTCCTACGGAACCGCCTACAGTTCGAACGGAGAGACGAGAAGCTGCCGCTGACAGTTTCCCAGGCAGAATGGATCATCACCGAGTTCCGCGAGCATTGGCCATATACGGAGCTTAGGGGAACAGGATCGGGCAACACGAACGGCTATGACGCGACCGATTTTCTCCGCTCGCTAATCAGTCGGATCGCCGACGATACGAGCATTGAGGCTGCTGAGGCGATCGCGAGGCTTGTAACCGGCCCCAGGGACAGCTATGCGGAGTTGATTCGTCACATGGCTGCCGAGCAGCGGCAGAAGCGTGCCGAGGAGGATTTTTCAGCGCTTTCGCCGGCCGATCTAACTTCGCTTCTCGACGATGGCCCTCCCACCAATATTGATGATTTGAAGGCGCTAGTGTGCGAAGAGATGTCCGTCGCGCAGCTTAAGCTCATCGGCGACGATCTCGATTCGGTCGTAGATTTCTGGACCGATGATGGCATGCCTCGCGACGAGAATCGATGCCGCGACCGTCTCGCCGGAATGATTGGCCCTGAGGTCGACCGCTACGATATTCAGCGGATTACCGAGGCGGACATGCCTCAGACCAAGCGCGCGGACCTGGCTTTTGCGCGTGGGTCGATGCAGTTGCCGGTTGAGGTCAAAGGCCAGTGGCATAGCGAGGTTTGGGATGCCGCGAACGGCCAGCTCGACATGCAGTATTTGATCGACTGGAGTTGCGGGCAACGCGGTATCTACTGCGTTTTGTGGTTCGGTGATTTACCGTCGTCGACGAGGCGGCGGTTGAAGGCGCACCCCGATGGGCTTCCTGCACCGACGACAGCGGAAGCCATGCGTACGATGCTAATCGATCGGATTCCCGAGGCGCGCCGCACGCTGATCGACGTCGTTGTGATCGATCTATCGGCCGGCAAGCCCAAACGCGTTCTTTCTCATGCAGCGTCGGATGGCTAGCGATTCATGATCGCGCCGGTGAAGCAGCGACACTCAGCCACTGATTGCAGTCACGGGTTGCGCGCTTAGCAGAGCTTCTTCGGAAAATTCCAGACTAAATGAAATTTGGTACGAAAAATTCCAAATTCGATGATTCGGCGGCACCAATCTTAATAACGAAGTTTCTCTAAGTCATTGATATTTTTGTATTTTTAATTCCAAGTCGGGTGAGCTTCGACAGGAATTCCACTGAATTTGGAATTTCTGTCAGTGCGTTTGGAATGTCGTCATGCGGTCGCGGTGGCGTTGGCAGCGTCTTTCAATTGGCTTTCGCGGGTCGCACGCGCGTGTAACGGCAGCCAGGGCAATTTCTGAAGTGCGCCTCCCTTGTAATTACGCATGAACATGGCCCAGTTTCCTGCGAATAGGAAATCGCTCTTGCGCGCCATACTCGTCCACTGGCGGGCCTGTGCCGGGAGCGGGGCCGCATTCTTTGCAAGGGTGCACCATGAATGCGTTGAGTTTGAAGGCCAAGCTGCGGCTGGCTATGCTGTTGATGTGGATCGGTTTGTTGGCGCTGGGCGGATGGTCGGCGTTGAATGCGCGCGACATCATGATGAAAGAGCGGCGCGATGGCCTGGAACGTATCGTGCAGGTGGCGCAAAGCGTCGTGGCCTCTTATGCCAAGACGGTGTCCGAAGGCAAGCTAAGTGCCGAAGACGGCAAGCGCCAGGCGCTGGATCAGCTGAGCAAGCTGCGCTATGACAAAGACAATTTCGTGTTCGTCGTCGACACGCAGCCCGTGCTGCTGATGCACCCGTTTGGCGCATCGGTCGTGGGCAAGAACGTCGGAGAGCGCAAGGACACCCAGGGCCACGCCTATTACAAGACCATGGCGGAACTGGCGCGCGGCAAGGGCCAGGGTTTTGTCGAGTACGAGGCGTCCAGATCGGGCAACGCCGATGACCGCGTACCCAAGATCAGCTTCATTTCGTACTACCAGCCCTGGGATTGGGTGGTGGTGTCGGGCGTTTTGGTGGACGATATCCAGACGGCGTTCTACGGCAATCTGCTGAAGGCGCTGGCGATTCTGGGCCTGATCGGGGCCGTCGTCACGGGCGTCATGTTCCTGATCACGCGCAGCGTATCGCGCAGCCTGGGCGGTGACCCGACGTACGCGGCAGGCATCGCGGGCCGCATCGCTTCGGGCGATCTGAGCCACCCGGTGGTGGTCGACGACAAGGATACGCGCAGCATGATCAGCGCCATGGCCCAGATGCAGCGGAATCTGGCTGAGGTCATTGGCGGCATCCGTGCCGGGGCGGAAAGCCTGAACGGCGCGGCGCGCGAGATGTCTGCGGGCAACCTGGACCTGTCCTCGCGTACGGAAGAACAGGCGGCGTCGCTGGAAGAAACAGCGGCCAGCATGGAAGAGCTGACCGCCACTGTGCGTCAGAATGCCGGCAGCGCCGAGCAGGCCGTCGAGCTGGCGCAAGCCGCCTCGGGCATCGCCGCGCGCGGCGGCGAAGTGGTGGGCAAGGTCGTGTCCACGATGGACGGCATCACCGATAGCTCGCGCCGCATCGCCGAGATTATCGGGCTGATCGACAGCATTGCGTTCCAGACCAACATATTGGCGCTGAACGCGGCCGTTGAAGCGGCGCGCGCGGGTGACCACGGCAAGGGCTTTGCCGTGGTGGCCACCGAGGTGCGCAACCTGGCGCAACGCAGCGCGCAGGCCGCCAAAGAGATCAAGGACCTGATCGATGATTCCGTCGACAAGGTCAGCACGGGCGCCAACCTGGTGAACCAGGCGGGCCAGACCATGACCGAGATCATGCAGGCGGTGCAGCGCGTGACGCACATCGTGGGCGAAATCACCGTGGCGTCGCGTGAACAGACCTCGGGCATCGAACAGGTGAGCGTGGCGGTGGCGCAGATGGATCAGATGACGCAGCAGAACGCGGCGCTGGTCGAGCAGGTGGCGGCCGTGGCGGCGTCGATGGAAAGCCAGGTTGGCGGCCTGTATGCGTCGGTGTCGGCCTTCAAGCTAGGCGGCGAGACGGCCGTGCGTGCCGAGCGCGAACCGGCGTTGTCGCAAGCGCCTGGGCGCCGTCTGGCGCTTAGCGCCTAGTGCCTAGTGCCTGGTGCTTAGTGGTTGGTGCCTGGCGCCAGCTGCAAGTCCGCATTTCGCAAATCATTCAATCAGACAAGGAAGTTGCATGTCCCATCGTCAGCGCCGTCGCGCCTCGCGGCATTCTCTCATCCGCGCCCTGAGCCCGGTCCTGTTTCTGGGGGCCACGTGCGCCCAGGCGGAAGTGACCGCCTTCGACGTGCAGGCCCGCCAGGCTCCCGCGCTGGAAGGCCGTGTCTTCGGTGAGCGTGGCGTGGCTGAAAAGCTGACCGGCGTCGCCACCATCAGCCTGGATCCGTCCGACCCGCGCAACGCCGGCATCACCGACCTGGCGCTGGCGCCGCGCGATGCGCAAGGCCGCGTCACCGCACGCGCTGATGTCGTGATCCTGCGCCCGGCCAAGCCCAACGGCACCTTGATCGTTGAAGCGCCCAACCGTGGCCGCAAGCTGATCGGCACGGTGGTTGACGGTGGCGGCATCCCGAACAGCAGCCGCCTGGAAAAGGCCGACGATGCTGGCAACGGCTTCCTGCTGTCGCAAGGCTACACGCTGGCCTGGGTCGGCTGGCAGGGTGACGTGCCGGTGGGCGAGGGCATGCGGCTGGACGTGCCGGTGGTGCCGGGCGTAACGGGGCCAGTCCGCGACGAATGGATCTTCAAGAAGGCCGGTGCAACCGAACGCGTGACGCTCAGCTACCCCGCCGCCCAGCTGGTGGGCGCCAAGCTGTCGGTGCGCGCGCAGCGCCTGGACGCTCGCCAGTACCCGGCGGGCTTGTCGTTCCGCTTCATCGACGACAACACGGTCGAGATCACGCGCCCGGCCGACATGCCCGTCGACGCCATCTATGAATTTACCTACATCGCGCGCGACCCGGGTGTGATGGGCATGGGCTTTGCCGCCCTGCGCGACGTCACCGCCTTCCTGGCGCGCGCCGACGTGGCCGCCAACCCCTTGGCGGCGCAGCATGGCGGGCAGGTCAAGCAGGTGCTGGGCATGGGCATTTCGCAGTCGGGCCGCTTCCTGCGCGACTACCTGTACCAAGGCTTCAACCAGGACTTGCAGGGCAAGCGGGTGTTCGACGGCATGCTGGCGCAGATTCCCGGCGCGCGCCGCACGTTTGCCAACACACGCTTCGCGCAGCTGTCGCGCAACCCCGGCCCGCACGCCGATGATCTGTACCCGGTCGATCAGTTTCCGTTCGCGTATGCCACCAGTACCGACCCGCTGACGGGCAAGCGCGACGGCCTGCTGGCGCAGTGCCGCGCCACGGACACGTGCCCGCGCATCATGCAACTGGATTCCGAATACGAATTTTGGGCCTCGCACGCCAGCCAGCTGGTCACGGACGGCCGTGGCCGCGATTTGCCGCTGCCGCCCGAGGTGCGCGCCTACATGGTGGTGGGGTCGCAGCACTTCCCCAGCCCCGTGTCCAAGGCCATGCCTACGTGCGCGCTGCCCACCAGCCCGGTGGACCCGCAGCCCGTCACGCGCGCGTTGCTGACGGCGCTGGATGCGTGGGTGGGCCAAGGCACGCCGCCCCCGGCCAGCCGTTACCCCACGCGCGCGCGCCACACGCTGGAGGACGCCAAGGGCCTGTACCCGGCCATTCCGGGGCTGCCGTACCACGCGGCGTATGTGGAATCGCGCCTGATCGTGGACGGTTCGCGCCTGCCGCTGATCGAAGGCGAATATCCGCTGTACATGCCCAAGGTGGACGCAGACGGCAATGCGGTGGACGGCGTGCGTCTGCCGCAGATTACCGCGCCGCGCGGCACGTATGTGGGCTGGAATCCGAAGAGCAACAACGCCGAAGGGCTGTGCACGCAGATGGGCAGCGCCGTGCCGTTCGCGCAGACCCGCGCCGAACGCGTGGCGCGCCAGGACCCGCGACTGTCGATCGAAGAGCGCTACCCGACGCCAGCGGCCTACGTCGCAGCGGTGCAGCGCGCCAGCGACGACCTCGTGAAGGCGCGCTTGCTGCTGCCCGCCGATGCCGCCATCGCGGTTCAGGAGGCGCGTGACGGCAAGCTGGCCAAGCTGGCGCCGTAAGTCTCGCCGGGCTGTCGCGTGCAGAACGATTATGTAGTCGACCCTAAGAGCCTGTGGGAAATTTCCCCTTCGAGGGAGGACTCTTAAATCGGGACTGCACGCGCCCGGCGAACGCTTCGAAGCATTTGATGCCTTCCCTGAACATTTCCAAACTCAATGACCGACCGATTCCAATCTCAATGATGGATATTTTCTAAGTTATTGATTTTTAAAGTTATAGAGTTCCAGTCTCAACGCGATTCGACAGCGGTCTCTTGCTTCTCCTGACAACGAAGACGCCGGAAGGCAGAACTTTTCAACGCGCCAGTTATAGAAACTAAAATCATTGTCATTTACAATTGCGACCTTTCCCGCCCGCAGGTATTCGTACCGCTTCCGTCACGTGAATTCCGAACTTGATTCCGTGCGCTTCTACAAGTTGCACAGAAGCGAACTGGTAAGCTACGCCGATAGTTTCGTGCGGGATCGCGCCAGTGCCGAAGACATCGTGCAGGACGCCTGGGAGCGTGTGCAGGCGGTCGAGCAGGGGCGCTCGCTGGCGGAACCGCTGGGGTATTTCTACCGCACGGTGCGGAATCTGGCGTTGGATTGGCTGCGCGCCCGCAAACGCGACGGCGCCGAGGCCGATAGCGATCCTATGGCGCTGGCCGCCACGCTCGAGGATAAATCGCCTTCGCCGGAAGCGACCGTTTCCGCCCGCAAAGACATGGATCTGGTACTGGAAAGCCTGGACGAGTTGCCGGAGCGCTCCCGGCTTGCGCTGACTCTGCATACCGTCGATGGACTGAAACTGCGAGAAGTCGCCCAACAATTGGGCCTATCCGTGACCTTCACACATCAGTTGATCGCCGAAGCCAAATTGCATTGCATCCAACGTTTGTCGCGCCGCCTGTGAAGCACGAAGACCACGACGCCGCTTGGGATGCCGCGCTGCGCGCTGCGGTAGATTGGAGCATCCTGCTCGATGACGACCCCGGCGACGCCGACCTGCGCGTGCGCTTCGAGGCATGGCGAATGGCCGATCCGCTGCATGACGCCGCCTGGCGCCAGACGGCCCACGTCGATGCCCTGATCCGCCAGTTGCCGTCCGAGCATCCACAATCTGAAATCGCCGAGCCCCGCAGGCGCGCATGGCTGCCGCGACCGCGTCTGCGCCACGTGGCCGCGGGAGCCTGTCTGGCCGCACTGGCGTGGCTGGTCGTGCCCATCGTCTTGCTGCAAGCCCGTGCCGACTTCATTACCGACTCGAATAGCCAGGCGGACATTCGCCTGGAGGATGGCAGCCGGGTTCGCCTTGCGCCCGGCAGCGCGTTGCGCGCAGACATTTCCGCCACCGGCCGGCAGGTCACGCTCTATGCCGGCGAGGCGTTCTTCGAGGTGAATGCCGATTCCTCCCGGCCTTTCGAGGTGAGCGCCAACGGCACGCGCGTGACGGTGCTCGGCACGGGCTTTAACGTGCGGATCGGCGTGGGCGACACCGACGTGGCCGTCAAGCATGGGCGGGTGCAGGTTGAGCATGGGGAACCGCGGGTCGCCAGCGAGGTGTTGGCCAGCGGGCAGTGGGTGCGCATGTCGGCCAATGCGCCGGCGGCCAGGGGCGAGATCGCGCCCGAGGTGGTGGGAAGTTGGACGCGCACCCGGCTGGTCGCTGTCGATCGGCCCTTGCCCGATGTCATCGAGGATTTGCGTCGTCGGTACGCGGGCCAAATCGTGCTGCTGGGCGATGCGCCGCGCGATCTCAGCGTGACGGGCATCTTCGATACGAGCAACGCCGCCGCCGCGGCCGAGCTGATTGTGCGGCCGCACGGCGGCCGGGTGCGCCAGATCACGCCTTGGCTTCTCATCGTGTCGCTGAACAACCCCGCCTCCTGAGCCTTAGTCCCTACGCGTCGAAGGGAATTACCGAAAAATTCGTTTGCTGCTTCGTTGTGTGGATAGACCCTGCCGGGCCACCTGACCAGACCGGCGGGATTTCGCACAATCGGAGCTAATGAGAATGAAGAAGAAAGTGGGGATGCGCCTGGCGCGCGGCGTCGTATCGAGCATCATCGCCATCGCGGGTCTGACCATGGGGATGCCGGGGAAGGCGGCGGCGCAGCCCGGCGTGTCGCAGACCGTCACCTTCGACATCCCGGCCCAGGCGCTGGCCGATGCGCTGGTGATCTTCGGCGCGCAATCGGGTTATCAGGTGACCGTTGACGGCGCGTTGATCCGTGCCGCACGCGCCAGCGCCGTTCACGGGCGGATGCCAGCCCAGCGAGCGCTGAGCGAGATGCTGGCCAGCAGCGGATTCACCTTCGACATCTCGGGCAACGTCGTGACGATCCGTCCGCTGCCCAAGGCGTCTGATGGCGCGACCCACCTGGCGCCGGTTCTCGTGGAGGGCGCAACCGCCACCGCCTACGGGCCCGCGGACGGCTATATCGCGTATCGCAGCGCGACGGCGACCAAAACGGACACGCCGCTGATTGAAGTTCCCGCTTCGGTGTCGATCGTGACGAGCGAGCAGATCGAGGCCCAGCAACCGAAGACGGTCACGCAGGCGCTGCGGTATACGCCGGGCGTCACCAGCGAAGTGGCGGGGGGGCAGATCATCGCGGACCAGCTCATCATCCGAGGCTTTCAGCAAGGCACCGGCCGGCTGCTGCGCGACGGATTGCGCGGCTTTCCCAGCGATTACCTCGGATGGGACGCGCCGGAACCCTATGGACTGGAACGCATCGAGGTGCTGCGCGGCGCCAGTTCGGTGCTGTACGGCGCATCCGATCCGGGCGGACAGATCAACCTGGTGACCAAGCGGGCGCCGAGCACGCCGTTGTATCAGGTGCAGGTGCAGGGCGGAACTCACGACTATTCGCATGCGGCGTTCGACATCGGCGCTCCGCTGGACGCCGAAGGGGTATGGTCGTATCGCCTGACCGGGCTGGTGCGCAGCAACGATGTGCAGGTCGACAAGATCCATAATGAGCGCACCTTCATCGCGCCGACGTTCACGTGGCGGCCTAGCGCGGCCACCGAGTTCACGGTCCTGACGGAGTACCAGAAACAGACCGGAAACTTCGCCAATGCCCTGCCAGCGGAGGGCACCGTCCTGGACAATCCCAACGGCCGGATCCCCCGGCACCGCTATATTGGAGAGCCGGACTTCGACCGCTCGGTCAATGAGAAGACTTCCGCCGGCTATCTGTTCGAGCACCGATTCAACGATGTCTTCACGGTGCGCCAAAACTTGCGCTACTCGCATGTGCGCCACAGCAGCGACGAGCTGTTCGTCCTGGGCTGGGCAGATGCAGACAAGCGGTTGGCCAGCCGGTTTGCCGATTCGCGTAGCGGCAGCGGCGACGTGCTGGCCGTGGACAACCAGTTGCAGGCCAAGTTCGGCACGGGCCCGGTCGATCACACGCTGCTCGCGGGCCTGGACTACAGCCGCATCAAGTACTCCCAATGGCAGCAACTGGGCATGGGTGCGCCGCTGGACCTGTTCACGCCGGTTTACGGCAATACGGACATGATGATGTTTCCGGCTAGCGAGTACCGCCAAACGGTGCAGCAAAGCGGTCTCTATCTGCAGGATCAACTGAAGCTGGATAAGAAATGGGTGGTGCTGCTCGGAGGGCGTTATGACTGGGTGCGCAACGAAAACACCGCCACCTGGGCGTCCGCGCCGGTGCAGAACGACGAGAAATTCACCGGGCGTGCCGGTCTGGTCCATCTTAGCGACACGGGCCTTGCGCCCTACATCAGCTACTCCGAGTCATTCCTGCCCGCCACCGGGCGCACCTTCGACAACCAGGTCTTCAAGCCCGAAATGGGCCAGCAGTATGAGATCGGCGTGAAGTACGAACCGCCGCAGATGAACGCGTTGTACACGTTCGCGCTGTTCGACCTGACCAAGAAGAATGTCAGCACGCCCGATCCCGCGCACCCGGGCTTCAACATACAGGAAGGGAAGACCCGCTCGCGCGGGGTGGAACTTGAAGCGAAAGTGGGACTGGCGCCGAACCTGGATGTGATGGCGAGCTACACCTGGAACGACGTCAAGGTGACGCGCTCCACGGAGCCCGGCATTCAGGGCAACCGGCCGGTCCGCGTGCCGGAGCAGATGGCGTCGGTCTGGGTGGATTACCGGCTGCCGGTCACGGGGCCGCTGGCGGGCCTGCGCATGGGCGGCGGCGTGCGTTATGTCGGCAGCAGCTATGGCGACCGCGAGAATACGTTCAAGGTGCCGTCCTACACGGTGGTCGACGCAATGCTGCGTTATGAGTTCACGCCGGGCCGCGGGCTGGCGCTGTCATTGAATGCGTCGAACCTGTTCGACAAGCAGTACGTGGCGTCTTGCTACAGCATGATGGGTTGCCAGTACGGGCAAGGCAGGACGATGTACGCGACGATGGAATACGCGTGGTGATGCGCAAGAGCGGGAGGCGGTGCCAAGCGCTCAACGCGATTGCCGTTTGAAGGTGATTGATTGGAGGCCGGCGCGTTATTCAAGCTTGATGTTCGCTTTCTGCGCCACGTCGCGCCACCGCTGCAAGTCTTCTTTCAGTTCCGCGCTGAATTGCGCTGGCGTGTCCAGCACCGGTTCCACGCCGCGCGTGACCAGGGCCTGCCGCGCGTCGGGCGCATCCAGTCCTTTCTTGAGGGCCTCGTACAGGCGTTCGGTCAGGGCCGGGTCCAGCCGGGGCGGCGCCAGCACGCCAAACCAGGTGGTGGTCTGGAAGCCCGGCACACCGGCTTCCTGCACGGTTGGTATGTCCCGCGCCGTATCCGAGCGCGTGGGGCTGGTCACCGCGATGGCGCGCAGTTGGCCGCTCTGGATGAGCGGCAGCGACGAGGGCAGGGTGTCGAAGTAGGCATCGACGCGTCCGCCGATGAGGTCCGTGATCACCTGGCTGCTGCCCTTGTAGGGCACGTGCTGGAAATTCGACACGCCTGACGACTGCACGAAAAGCTCGGCGGTCATGTGGGTGATGTTGCCCGTGCCCGCCGATCCGTAGGGGACGGGTGTGCGGCTGGCCTTGGCGTATTTCAGGAAGTCGCTCAGCGTTTGGGTCGGCAGCTTGGGGTTCACGACCAGCACCAGCGGCGTGTAGCCGACCTGCGTGATCGGCGTGAAGTCGCGCAGCGGATCGTAGGGCAGGCGCGAGGACAGCGCCGGGCTGATGGATTGCGAGGCCGTGACGCCCAGCAGCAGCGTGTAGCCGTCCGCCGGGGCCCGCGCGACCTCGGCTGCGGCGATGGTGCCGTTGGCGCCCGCCTTGTTGTCCACGACGACGCTGGCGTTCAGGGATTGCCCCAGCCGCTGTGCGACCTGCCGTGCCACGAAGTCCGCGCCGCCTCCCGGCGGAAAGCCGACGATCAGTCGGATGGGGCGGTCGGGATAGCCCGCGGCGGACGCGGTGGCGGCGGCGAACAGCAAGCCGGCGATGGCGGCCTGGAACAGGCCGGACACAACGCAGTTGATCTTCATCTTCTGTCTCCTCGGTTCTCGCCGGGCGGTCGCGCCGGCTATCGATCCGGCGTGCCATCGGCGCCTTTTATACGCGGATCACGCCTGTTTGCGCACGGGCGCCCATGCAAAATCGCCCGGCCGGCTGGCGCTGGCGGCTCCGCTGCCGATCAGCGCCTCGCATTGCTCGGCCGTCAGTCCGGCGGCTTGCAGCACATCCTGGGTGTGTTCGCCCAGGTCGGGCGGCGGCAGCGTGGCAATGCCATCGAGGGCGGCATCCATGCGCGGAAACTCCGGCACGTCGAACGCCAGGTCGCGGTAGTGCACGCTGCGCAGCTTGCCGGGCTGGCGCGCCTGCTCGGCATCCAGCACGCGTTCCAGCGGCAGGACCTCCGTGCTGCCCACGCCAGCGATCCGCAGCCGCGCGGTGGCGTCGTCGAACGTCCGTGCGCCAATCGCATTCCTGACGATTTCCTCGACGCGCTCGCGCGCCTTCTTTCTGTCCTTCAGCGCGGCCAGCGAGGCGTCGTCGGCCTCGGGCAGCGCCATCGCCTGGCAGAACTTCAGCCAATGCGCGTCGGTCAGCATGAGCAGGTACATCCAGCGGTCGTCGGCGGTCAGGTAAGCGCCATAGCCCGGCATGCTGAATTCGCCGTGCGGTTCGCGTTCGGGGCGTCCCAACAGCTGCGTCTTGAGTTGCACGCCCACCAGGTCGCGCGAGGCAATGTGCAGCCCGGTTTCGTACAGTCCGACCTCGACGTGGCCGCCGTCCTTGGCGGCGTCGGGCTGCAGCATGCGGGCCAGGATGCCGATGACGGCATAGGCGCCGGCGAATTGGTCGTGGTAGGACGGGCCCAGCCGGCTGGGCCGGCCATTGATGCGGTTGGCCTCCATGACGCCAGTGGACGCTTCGGCGACGGGATTGGAGGCAAGGTCGTCGGCTTGCGGGCCGTCCGCGTAGCCGCGGATGTGGCAATAGATGAGGCGGGGATTGATCGCCTGGCATTCGGCCTTGGTGAGCTTCAACTTGCGCGCCGCCTTGGGCGCCAGGTTGTGCACGAAGGCATCGGCCGTCTCCAGCATTTTCAGGAAGGCGGCGTGCCCGTCCGGACGGGCGAGGTCCAGGCAGACGCTTTTCTTGCCGTGGCTGTAGGCGATGAATGTGCCGCTGGGGCCGCCGCGCACCAGACTGCGGGTGGGATCGCCCCGCGGCGGCTCCACCTTGATCACTTCAGCGCCGAGCTGGGCAAGGATGTGCGAGGCAAAAGGGGCGGCGAGCATGGTGCCCAATTCAATGACGCGGCGTCCCGCGAGGGGTGGGGAGTGCATGGTGTCTCCTGGCGTTGGTATTGAAAGAATGCATTCTATATGTTCAAGGTTTGCGCAGTGGTGGGCATTTTGCTAGGGAAAGCCCGTATTTTTCGTCTCTTGTAAATATATAGAATGCATTCTTAGTCGCTCAGCAGACGGCGGCAATCGAAGAACAACCAGGAGACACAAAGTGCACCGAAGGACATTTCTTTCCGGTTGTGCCGCGGCAGCCTCGATTTCGCTTCCAGGCTGGGCGCGCGCGCAGTCCGTTTCTCCCGGCATCGATACGGCCAGCAAGACAGTCACGGTCGGCGCCTTCACCCCCATCACGGGCCCGGTGCCGTTCTATGCCATCCTGTCCCGCGCCGCCGACGCCTGCTTCAAGTGGATCAACGAGACCGACGCGCTGAACGGCTGGAAGATCAAGCTGGTCACGTATGACGACGGCTATGAGCCGGCCCGCAGCGTCGCCGTCACGCGCCGCCTGGTCGAAGAGAACAAGATCTTCGCGCTGGCCGCACCGGTGGGCACGGCGCAATCGGTCGCGGTGATTCCCTATGCCAAGGAAGTTGGCCTGCCCATGATCGGGCCCATCGGCGGCGCCAGCGCGCTCTTTGCCGAACGGTTGGTGTTTCCGCTGCTGCCCGACTACGGCTGGTCCGCCGCCTCGAACCTGGAATACGCCTTCAGCGGCCTGAACGCCGACCGCGTGGCGCTGCTATGGGAAAACGACGAGCTGGGCCGTTCCGCCAAGCGCGGCTTCGACATGCTCATGGCGGCCAGCAAGAAGCAGCCTGCCGAGTCCATTCCCTTCGAAGTCCGCAGCACCGATTTCACGCCCCACGTGCGCCGCATCGCCAACGCAAAGGCGGACGTCGTGATCCTGTTCGGCTCCAACGCCAACCTGGCCGCGGCGCTCAAGACTGCCGACCGGCTGGGCTACCAGGGCAAGTGGATGGCGCCGTTCTTCACTGCGGATCCGACGACGTACAAGCTGGCCGGCAAGCTGCTCGATGGCGCCTACTTCTCGTCGTGGCTGATGCCCGTGGACGCGGACGATGCCAACATCAAGGCATATCGGGATACTGTGGCCAAGCTCTATCCCAACGACCCGATCGGCGTCTTTGGCCTGAACGGCTGGAGCAACGCGGCGCTGTTCGCCAAGGGCTTCCAGATGCTGCTGGCCAGCGGCAAGCCGCTGACCCGCGCGAACCTGGTCGACGTCATGGAAACGATGACGAACCAGACCGTGGGCGGCGCGCGCGAAGTGACCTTCAAGCCCGGCGACCATCGGGGCGCGCGTCAGGAAGGCATCATCCAGGCCGTCTCAGGCGGCAGTTTCAAGTTGGTGCGGGATTTCAAGCCCTATCCTGCCGACGTGTTCGACGCCAAGCTGGCCTAGGCCGGCACGCACTGAAGGAGTGTCCGCGTGAGCAATGCATACGAGGAGTGGGTGGGCCGCGAAGAAGCGCACACGCAGCGCATCGACGCGGTGGCCGTGGCGGCAATGGCGGCAACACTGGATCTGGAACGCGCGCCGGGCGAGGGCGAACCGCTGCCCCCGGGCTGGCAGTGGCTGTTCTTCAACCCGGCCGCGCGCCGTAGCGGGCTGGGCGAAGATGGCCATCCGCAGCGCGGCGGTTTTCTGCCGCCCATCACGCTGCCGCGCCGCATGTGGGCCGGCAGCCGGATCAACTACCTGGCCAACCTGCCCATCGGCGAGCAGGCCACGCGGCGCAGCCGCATCGTGAAGGTTGAGAACAAGACCGGCAAGCGCGGGGCGTTGTGGTTCGTGACGGTCCAGCACACGACCGAGTGCAACGGGACGGACTGCATCGTCGAGGAACAGGACATCGTCTACCGCGAGGCGCCGCCACCTGGCGCGGCCGCTGCGAAGCCCGCCCGGCACGAGGGCGAGGCGCGCTGGGGCCGCGAGGTCCGGCTCGACACGACGCTGCTGTTCCGCTATTCGGCGCTGACCTTCAATGGGCACCGTATCCATTACGACCAGGCCTACGCGCGCCATGAAGAAGGCTATCCCGATCTGGTCGTGCATGGACCCCTGACCGCCACGCTGTTGCAGCAGCTTGCGGTCGAACACGGGGATGGACGCGGCCTGGCGCGGTTCGACTTTCGCGGCGTCAGCCCCTTGTTCGTGTCCCGCGCCTTCCGCATCGAAGGCCACACGCAGGAAGACGGGTCGCTCGCGCTGTGGGCGCGCGGGCCGGACGGCGAATTGGCGATGTCCGCCACGGCGGTGCTGCGGTAAGGCGCGGCGCGGGCCGGATAACAACACTGACAGGAGACAAGAGAAGATGGCACAGCATTTGAGCGGTCCGGCAAATCTTGAGGGCCAGGTCGCGTTCATCACCGGCGGCGCGGGTGCGATGGGGCAGGCGATCGCCAAGGCGTTCTGGCAGGCCGGCGCGCGCGTCATCGCCACCGATCGCGTGGAATCGCAGGCGCTGGGCGGCGGCATCGACTACCGCCGCTACGACGTGACGTCACGCGCCGAGACTGACCAGGTCATCGACGCGGTGCTGGCCGAATACGGCAGGATCGACATCCTCGTGCTGTGCGCCGGCATCATCGCCCGCACGCCGCTGGGCGACAGCACCGACGACGAATGGGACGCGGTGATGTCGGTCAACGTGCGCGGCGTGGTGAATCCGGCGCGCAAACTGTTTCCGCTGATGTGCAAGCAGGGATTCGGCAAGATCCTGGCGGCCGGTTCCATCGCCGCCAAGAACGGCGGCGTGGCGTCGGGGCCGGCCTACGTCGCGTCCAAGGCGGCCGTGCACGGCATGATGCGCTGGATCGCCAAGGCAGGCGCGCCGCACGGCGTCTATGCCAACACCCTGGCCCCCGGACCCGTCGAGACGGCCATGTGGGCCAGCGTCACCAGCGGTGGCGCGCCCTCGGCCAACGGCACCGTGCCGCTGGGCCGTTACGGCAATGCCGACGACATCGCGCAGGCCGCGCTATTCCTGTGTTCGCCGGCCTCGAACTGGATCACGGGCACGTCGCTGGACATCAGCGGCGGCATGTGGATGGACTGACACCCGGCAACGCTGACAGGAGCCACGCATGACCGCAGATACCTTACCCGTGATCGGCTTTATCGGCCTGGGCGTGATGGGCGGACCGATGTGCCGCAACATGGCCGTCAAGCACGCCGGCCAAGTCATCGCCTTCGACACGAACCCGCAGGCCCACGCCCTGCTGGAAGGCACCGGCGCCCGCCGCGCCGGCTCGGTGGCCGAGTTGGCCGAGATTGCCGACGTGGTGTTCCTGTCGCTGCCCGGCGGCCCGCAGGTGGAGCAGGTCTGCCTGGGCGAGGGTGGCCTGGCTGGCGGCGCCCGCCGTCCCGCCGTGATCGTCGACCTCAGCACCACGACGGTCGCGTCGGCCCGCGCCACGTCGCAACGCCTGGCGGCGTTGGGCATCGCATTTGCCGACGCGCCTGTCGCCCGCACCCGCGAAGCCGCCCAGCGCGGCGAGCTGAGCATCATGGTGGGGGCGGATGAAGCGCTCTATGCGCGCATCGAACCGCTGCTGCGCTACATCGGCTCGGACGTGACCCGGTGCGGCGAGGTCGGCTGCGGGCAGGTGGTCAAGCTCATCAACAACGCGCTGGTGTTCGAGAACACCGTGGCGCTGGCCGAAATGATGGTTTTAGGAGAGCGCGCCGGCGTTCAGCCGGCGGTGCTGCTGGATGCGGTATCCAAAGGGTCGGGCGACAGCTTCGTGCTGCGCAACCACGGGCGCAAGGCCATGCTGCCGCGCGAGTTTCCCGAAAAATCGTTTCCACCTGAATACGCCCTCAAGGATCTCGGTTACGTGCTGGAGCTTGCCGGGCAGACCGGCCTGACCGCGCGCGTGACGGAGCTGGCGCAGCGGTATTACGCCGCAACCGCCAGCGGCGGCTGGAGCGGCCGGTACTTTCCGTCGGTGATCGAAATCATCGACCGGAGCGACGGGGCCGGCGTCGCGGCGGCGCAGCAGGGGCCGGACCATGGATGATTTCATTGGCCTCATCTGGGCGGGCGTGGTCAGCGGCTGCCTCTATGCCATGGGCGCGATCGGCATCGTGCTGATCTACAAGAGCTCGAATGTCGTGAACTTCGCGCACGGCAACCTGGCGGGGCTGGCGGCGTTCCTGGTGTTCGGCTTCACGGCTGGCATCTTCGCGAACCTGGCCTGGGGCGCGGCCGTGGTGCTGACGTTGGCGGTCATGGTGGCGGTGATGACGGTCAGCTACTTCCTGATTGCGCCGCTGGTCTTCAAGTCGGACCTGACCAGCACCATCGCGACGCTGGGCGTGGGACTGATTGCGCAGGGGGCGACGCAATTGCTCTTCGGCTCCAACGTGGTGTCGCTGGACCTGCCGCTGCCTGCGTGGCGTGGCCAGATCGGGCCGATCCACATCACCGCCTATGACCTCGCGGTGCTGGGCGCGACCGCGCTTGCCATCGGGCTGCTGTACCTGCTGATCGAACGCACCCGCATCGGCATCGCATTCCGCGCGGTGTCGGCCAACCCCTTTGCCAGCCGCGTGTGCGGCCTGAACCTGCGCCGGGTGCATCTGTTTTCCTGGATTACGGCGGGCGTGCTGGGGCTGATTGCATCGCTGCTGATCGTGCCGACGACTTTCCTGTCCTCGACCAGCGTGTCCTCCTTCATGCTCCAGGCGTTCGCCGCGGCTGTCGTGGGCGGCTTCAACAGCCTGCCGGGGGCTGTGCTGGGCGGCATCCTGATCGGCGCCATCATGAACCTGCTGTCGTTCTATGTGTCCGCCGAGTTCAACAACACCTATCTGCTGCTGACGATCCTGCTGGTGCTCAACGTGTTTCCGAAGGGCGTGCTGGCGATCCGGGGAGGCGCCCGTGTCTAGTGTGATCATGTCAACCGACCGCCTGGCGGTGCAAGGCAAGCCTGCGGCCCAGACCGCGGCGCCCGGACGCCTGTTGGCGGGCGCGGCCGTGGCCGGCGTGCTAGTCCTGGCGCTTCTGCCCCTGGTGGCAGGCGGCTACTGGACCTACACCCTGGGTCTGTGCTTTGCCAACGCCATCGCCATCATCTCGGTGAGCTTCCTGGTGCGCTACGGCGGCGAGGTCTCGATCGGGCATGGCGTGTTCGTCGCAGCTGGCGCCTACACCGTCGCCCTGATGGAAAAGTATCTTGGCGTGTCGTTGCTGGCCAGTCTGCCGCTGGCAGCCATCGCGGGCGCTTTCCTAGGGCTGGTCTTCGCCTATCCCTCGCGCTATCTGTCGGGCATCTACCTGGCCGTGGCCACGATGGCGCTGGCCTTGGCCCTGCCGGAAGTGCTGCTGCATTTCTCGTCGGTGTCGGGGGGCTACGAGGGGCTGTACGTCAAGCTGGACGCGCTGCCCGGCATCGCCAAGGAAACGCAGCGCTATTACCTGCCGCTGGCCGGCCTGGTTGCTGTCGCGCTGCTGCTGCGTCATTTCCGCCGCTCGCGCCAGGCGATGGCGCTGCTGCTGATCCGCGCGTCGCCGCATGCGGCCGAATCGTTCGGCGTGCGCCGCAGCTGGGCGCGGCTTTCGTGCATGGCCCTGAGCGGCGCCATCGCCGCCATCGCCGGCGCGCTGCTGTCGTTCAGCTCGTCGACGGTATCGCCCAACAGCTTTACGTTGTGGACCTCGATCTTCCTGCTGGTCGGCTCGGTGGTCAGCCTGTATTCGATGTCGATCCTGGGCAGCCTGCTGGGAGGCCTGTTCCTGACGCTCATGCCTCTGCTGCTGGCTGGTGCGGGCGATTGGGTGCCCATTCTGTACGGCTCTGCGCTGCTGGCCGTGGTGCTGGGCGTCAATGCGCTGCCCGCCAGGCTGCGCGCCCGACTGCACGGAGGCAACCCATGAGCGCGCACGCCACGCTGGACCGCGATCCGCTGGTGGTCGAAGACCTGTCCTTGTCGTTCGGCGGCATCCAGGTGTTGCAACACATCGCCCTGCACCTGAAGTCAGGCGAGATCACCGGGCTGATCGGACCGAACGGCGCGGGCAAGACAAGCTTCTTCAATTGCCTGACCGGCCTGTATTCACCCCAGCAGGGCAGCATCCGCCTGGGCAGCCAGCGCCTGGAGGGGGTGCCGCCCACCGGCCGCGCGGCGCTGGGATTCTCGCGCAGCTTTCAGCACGTGGCGCTGTGCCCGGAACTGACCGTGGCCGAGAACGTCATGATCGGCCTGGACCGGCAGTCCTCGGCCAACTGGCTGGACGCCTTCCTGCCCTTGCCCCGCGGCCGCGCGGAGCGGAGTCTAAACCGCGAGCGCGCGCTGGCGGCGCTGGACCGCCTGGGCGTGCTGCACGTGGCCGACGACTATCCCGCCCAGCTTCCGCCCGGCGTGCTGCGCCTGGCGGAGATCGCGCGCGCCATCGCCGGCGATCCCAGGGTGCTGCTGCTGGACGAGCCGGCGGCCGGCCTGAATTCCATCGAGACGGGCGACCTGTCCAGCGCCTTGAAGCGGCTGCGCGCGCCCGGACTGGTGCTGGTGGTGGTGGAACATGACATGGACCTGATCATGGACGTCTGCGACACCATCCATGTGCTGAATGTGGGGCGGCTGCTGGCCTCGGGCAGCCCCGAACAGGTGCGTGGCAATCCCGACGTTGTTCGGGTCTATCTGGGAGACGAGGATGCATGACGCGGCATCGGCGCTGCTGGCGGTGGAAGGGCTGACGGTGCGCTACGGCGCCGGGCCGGTGGTGCATGGCATTGGCCTGACGGTGGGCGCGTCTTCCGTCGCCGCGTTGCTGGGCGCGAACGGCGCGGGCAAGTCCAGCACGCTTCGCGCCATCGCCGGGCTGGAGCCCGCGCAAGGCCGGATTCTTCTCGATGGCCAGGACATCTCCGGCCTGTCGGCGGCGCAGCGTTTTCGGCGCGGCATCGTGTACGTGCCGGAAGGGCGCGCCATCGTGACGGACCTGACGGTGGGCGAAAACCTCATCCTGGGGTCGTACTTCGTCGACGCGCGCACGCGGGCGCGGCGCGAACAGATGGTGATGGATTTCTTTCCCGAGATCGCGGGACGGCGCAACGCGCCGGCCGGCCTGCTGAGCGGGGGTGAACAGCAGATGCTTGCCATCGGCCGCGGCCTGATGTCCGGCCCGCGTCTGCTTCTGCTGGACGAGCCCTCGCTGGGTCTGGCGCCGCTGCTGGTGGCGCGCGTGTACGAACGCCTGGCCACCATTCAGCGCGAGCAGAAGCTGGCGGCGCTGCTGGTGGAACAGAGCTTTCACGTCGCGGCGCGGCTGGCCGAGCGCGCCTGGGTGCTGCGGCACGGCCATATCGTGGGCGAGCTGGACGAGCAGGCACTGCGCAGCCGCGAAGGGCGCCAGCGCGCCATCGACGCCTACTTGGGCGCGCGAGGGCAGGCCAGCCCGTCCGCGTCGTCCGTAACCCACGCATGAACGGAACCGCAATGGAACATCTGACACTGCAAGGCGAGGTCCTGGCGAATGGGCTCGAATTTCCGGAGGGGCCCGTGGCCATGCCGGACGGCAGCGTGCTGGTGGTGGAGATCGCCGCGGGACGCCTGACCCGAGTGCTTCCCGATGGCGAACTGCGCAAGGTAGCCGATCTTGGCGGCGGGCCGAACGGCGCGGCGTTGGGGCCGGATGGCCACGTGTACGTCTGCAACAACGGGGGGTTCAGCTGGCGCACCGACAACGGCTTCACGCGGCCCACGGGCCCCGCGGCCGGCTACACGGGCGGCAGCATCCAGCGCGTGGACGTGGCCACCGGCGCGGTGCAGACGCTGTACACGCATTGCGACGGCGTGGCGCTGCACGGTCCCAATGACATCGTCTTCGATGCTGACGGCGGCTTCTGGTTCACCGATTTCGGCAAGACCTTCGAGGACCGCATATTGCGCGGCGCGGTGTATTACGCCCGCGCCGATGGCAGCCATATTCGCCGCGCGGCGCATCCCGTGCTGACGCCCAATGGCGTGGGCCTGTCGCCGGACGGCAGTGTGCTCTACGTGTCAGAGACCGAGACGAGCCGGCTGTGGTCATACCCGATCCTTGAAGGCGAGCGCGGCCGGCTTGGCGCCGAACCCTGGCCATCGCCCAACGGCGGGCGACTGGTGCATGGCCTGCCCGGCTATCAACGCTTCGATTCGCTGGCGCTCGAAGAGGGCGGCAACATCTGCGTCGCGACGCTCGTGCGCGGTGGCATCAGCGTGTTCTCGCCCGGCGGCGAGCTTTTGGAATTCCACGAGGCGCCCGAGGGCTATTGCACCAATATCTGCTTCGGGGGCGCTGGCCGGCGCACCGCCTACATCACCCTGTCGGGGCACGGCCAGCTTTTCGCGGCGCGCTGGCCGCGCGCCGGCCTGGCGCTCAACGGCTGATTTCCCCACGAACCCTCACGCAAGGACGCATCGATGAAGCTTCCGATCAACAGTGCCCGCCGTTCGTTCAACGCGGCGATCCTGGCCGCGGCGTCGCTGTGCATCCTGCCCCAGGCGGCCGCCGCGCAGGCATGGCCCGACAAGCCCATCCGCGTCATCGTGCCTTACGCGGCAGGTCAGGGCGCGGACGTGCTGGCCCGGCTGGTGTTTCAGAAAGTCGGCAAGCGACTGAACCAGCCCATCGTCATCGAAAACCGGGCGGGAGCCGGCGGCAATATTGGCTCGGCCGCGGCGGCGCGGGCGCCGGCGGACGGCTACACCTTTCTCTTTGGCACCAACGCCACCAACGCGGCCAACGAGTTCCTGTATTCCAATCCCGGCTATGACGCCGCGAAGGATTTCGTCGGCGTGGCCATGGTCGGCCTGCTGCCGATGGTGATCGCCACGTCGGACGCGGACTTGCCCGCTAACAGCGTGCCGGCGCTGATCGAGCGCGCCCGCGCCACGCCCAATGTCTTGAATGTGGGGCTGCCCAGCACAACCGCGCAGGTCGTCTTCGCCGAGTTCGTGAAGTCCGCGCAAGCGCCGCTGTTCGCCGTCAAGTACAAGGCGTCCGGCCAGTCATTGACGGACACGATGGGCGGACAGATTCCACTGGCGATCGACACCGTCACCGCGGCTCGCCCCCATCTGGCGACTGGCAAGTTGCGCGCGGTCGCGATCACCTCGCTCAAGGCCAGCGACATGCTGCCGGGCGTCAAGTCCGTGGCCGAGCAGGGCGTGCAGGGATTCGACGTCGTGGCCTGGGATGCGCTGTTCGCGCCCCGCGGCACGCCGCCCGGCATCGTCCAGGAATTGGGCGGACACGTCCGGCATGTCCTGGAGCAGCCCGACATGCGCCGCCGCATGCTGGACATTGGCGTCGAACCGCTCGTGATGCCGCCCGCGCAGCTGGACGCCTTCGTCAAGGACGAACGTCAAAAGTGGGGCGACATCATCAAGGCCGCCGGTATCCGCATCGAATGACCCCTCCAAACCGCGCCATCGTGCGCCCCTTTTTTTCATTTCTTGAAGAATGCATTCTGCATTCACGCTGATAGCAAGGAGCATCAAAAGTGAGCAACGTCATGAGTCTTTCCCAAGCCGATGTCGGAAACGCGCCCGCCGAAGGCCGCATCACGGATGAAGCGGTCACCGCCGCGCGCGCGATGATCGGCCTGCACCTGCGCCCCGAAGGCCCGTATCTGCAGGACGCCACCGCGGACACCCTGCGCAACTGGTGCAATGGCATCGGCGACCTCAATCCGCTCTACCGCGATCCGGGCTACGCCGCCGGCACGCGCTACGGCACGCTTCTCGGCCATCCCATGTTTCCCATGGCGTTCGGCTGGCTGGGCCGCACCCGCTGGGGCCTGCCCGGCGTGCACGGCTTCTACGCCGGCAACGATTGGGAACTGTTCCGTCATGTCCGCCCCGGCGACCGCATCACCGCGATCGAACGCGTGGTCGGCGTGGAGGAAAAGGAAAGCAAGTTCTCCGGCCGGCTGGTGCTGCAATACGTGGAGGCCAGCTACTACAACCAACGCGGCGAACTGGTCGCCCGCGCGCTGGGAACGTGCACCCGCCATGAGCGCAAGGCGGCGCGCGAAACCGGCAAGTACAAGGAGATCGTCCAGCACGAGTACTCCGACGAGGAACGCGACCGCATCGACCAGATGGTGCTGGACGAGCCGAAGAACATCCGCGGCGCCAATGTGCGCTACTGGGAAGACGTCCAGGAAGGCGAGGAACTGCCGACGATCGCGCGCGGGCCGCTGTCGCTGATGGACACGATGGGCTTTCTGGTAGGTTGCGGCCGCGGGCACACGCACGGCGTCGTACTGCAGGCGGCCGTGAAGCACCCGGGCCACTTCTTCCGCAACCCGGAGGCGGGGGGCGGCGTGGAATACACGGGCATTGGCCACCACCGCGAGTCCGTGGCCAAGGAGGTCGGCGTGCCCGGCACTTACGACTACGGTCCGCAGCGGTCGTCGTGGATGTGCTCGCTGGTGACCAACTGGATGGGCGACGCAGGCGTCATCAAGCGCGTGCGCACGGAAATGCGCCGCTTCAACATCATGGGCGACACGACCTTCTGCAAGGGCAAGGTGGTGCGCAAGTACGTCAAGGACAAGACCGGCCTGGTGGACATCGAACTGGCGGCCGAGAACCAGCGGGGCGAACTGACCACGCCGGGGATCGCCACCGTGGCGCTGCCGTCGCGCGATGTGCGGCTGCCGGCGTTCCTGGATGGTTCGGGCGTTGACCTCGAACTGCCGGTGACGCGCTGATCCGGCCCGCGGCCGCAACCTTGCGAGACAGCCCATATGCAGTCCAATGAAACGCCACAAACCGCCACGCTGCCGTTGTCCGGGTGCCGGGTCCTGGAGCGTTCGAACACGGTGGCGGCCGCTTATGCCGGACGGATGCTTGCCGCCCTGGGCGCGCGGGTCGTGATGCTGGAGCCGCCGGGCGGTTCCCGCCTGCGGCAGGCGCCGCCGTTGACGGATGACGGCGAAAGCGCGCTCTTCGCGTATCTCGCGGTGGGCAAGCGCAGCCTGGCGGCCGACCTCGCGTCGCCTGCCGGCCGCGCCTTGCTCGACCGCGAACTGATGCGCGCCGACATCTTCATCGACGACACGCCGGTGCGCGATCGTGCGGCACAGGGACTGGACCCGGCCGAGATCGCCCGGCGCTTTTCCGATCTGGTCCACGTCAGCGTCCTGCCGTTCGGCGCCGAAGGGCCCAAGGCCGATTGGGATGGCGAGGAAGTCAACCTGCTGCATGCGGGCGGCGAAGGCTTCCTGCTGCCCAATGGCCTGTCGAACGAACTGTTTCCCGACCGGCCCCCCCTGAAAATCTACGGCCACTTCGGTGGATATCAGGGCGGGGCGATGGCGGCCTTTTGCGCGCTGTCGGCCTGGTGGGCCGTGCCGTTCAGCGGCGGGCAGCAGGTGGACGTGTCGGTGCAGGACGCGGTGCTGTCCGTGGGGGCCTTTGCCTTGCAGCGCCTGGGCGATGGGTCGCTGGAGCACCGGACCACCCGACGCTTTCGCTACGGCGGCGTGTTCGAGGTGCAGGATGGCTTCATTGAATTGCTTACGCTGGAGGACCGGCAATGGACCTCGCTCGTCGAGCTGCTGGGCAACCCGGCGTGGGCAGCCGATCCGGGGTTGCGCGATCCGCTGGAGCGCAGCCGCCGCGGCGACGAAATCAACGCTCATGTCCGCGAGTGGATGGCCCGTCATCCCGTCGAAGACATCGTGCGGCGCGCGCAGGAACTGGGCGTGCCGGCGGCCAAGTACCGCCTGCCCGCCGAAGTGGTGGCCGGCGAACAGGAGGCCGCGCGGGGTCTGTTCGCGCCGGCGGTGCTGGCCAGCGGACGCGACGCCGGCATCCTGGTTGCGCCGTTCCAATTCCGTTGCACGCCCTTGCCCAGGAAGGGACGCGTCCCCGCCCTGGACGAAATGGCGCAGGAGGCATCCTCATGAATCCACCCGACAACTCTCGCGGCAATCCGGCCCGTGCGCCACGAGCGCCGTTGGCCGGTGTGCGCATCGCCGACTTCACGATCCACGCGGCAGGACCTTTCTGCACGCATCTGCTGTCGCAGCTGGGCGCCGAGTGCATCAAGATCGAAAGCGCAACGCGGCCCGATGCGTTTCGCAAGCCCCATGCCGTCTATGGCCGCATGTCCGCCGCGACGTTCGACCAGGTGTCGGCCAACAAGCTGTCCGTGCGCCTGAACCTGAAGCAGCCCGAGGCTGTCGCGCTCGCCAAGCGGATCGTGGCGCTGTCGGACGTGGCGGCAGAGAGCTTTCGCCCCGGCGTCATGAAGCGGCTGGGCCTTTGCTTTGATGCGCTGCGCGAGGTCAAGCCAGACCTCGTCCTGCTGTCCCTGTCGTCCTGCGGCCAGAGCGGGCCGGACTCGCACTTTGCCGGCTATGCGCCGCTGTTCGGCGCGTGGGGCGGACTGGGCTGGATGAGCGGCTACAGCGATGGCCCGCCCGTGGAGATGCGGCACGTGATGGACCATGCGGCCGGTGTGCATGCCGCGCTGGCCACGGTGGCCGCGCTGAACCAACGCCGGCGCACGGGCCAGGCGCAGCACGTGGACCTGGCCGCGCGCGAAGTCGCGTCGGCCATGATCGGCGACGCCCTGGTCCTGGCCAGCTTGGGCCTGACTGCCGAGCGGCCGGGCAACGCCGACCTGGCCATGTCGCCGCACGGCGTCTATCCGACCGCGCGGCCGGACCGCTGGCTGACGCTGGCCGTGCGCGACGACGCGCAATGGCGCGTGCTGGCGCGTACCCTGGGCCACGAAGACGACGCCGCGCGCTATTCCGACGCCGCCTCGCGTGTGGCGCATCGCGACGAGATCGACGCCCTGGTCACCGGGTGGCTGGCGTCTCGCGATGCCGACGCCACCGCCGACGCGTTGCAGCAGGCGGGCGTGTGCGCGCACGTGTCCTGGGATATGCAGGACATCGCGTCCGACCCGCATCTGCAGGCCCGCGGCGCCGTCACGCCGGTCGAGTCACCCGGCATTCCGGCCCGCCTGGCGGTGGGCGCGCCCGCCCGCTTCAGCAAGTCGGACGGCATCGGGATCCGCCGCTTGACGCCCGCCTTGGGCCAGGACGAGGATTATGTCTACGGCGAGCTTCTGGGGCTGGACTCGGCCCAACGCGCGGACCTGCAGGCGCGCGAGGTGATCCTGTAAGCCCGCCGCCCCGGCCACTATCTCTATTTTTCCGAACCCCCAACTCTGAGGAAAGCCCCCAATGAAAGACGCCATCTACCTGGTGCTGGACATGGAGAACGACCTGGTCCATGCGGACGGACCCAACGGCCGCGCCGGCTACGGCGAACAGGTGCGCGGCCGCGGCATCGTCCAACATACGCGGCGCGCCGTGGACAAGGCGCGTGCCGCCGGCCTGCCCATCGGCTTCGTGCGCGTCGGATTCTCGCCCGATTACCGCGAATGCCCGCCCAACTCGCCGATCTTCTCGGGTGCGCGCAAGAACGGCATCTTCAAGCTGGGCGAGTGGGGCACCGAAGTGCATCCCGACCTGGGCCGCCAGCCGCAGGATTTCGACATCGTCAAGCATCGCGTCAGTCCGTTCTACAGCACCAGCCTGGAATCCATCCTGCGCGCCCATGGCATCAAGCGTATCTATTGCTCGGGCATTTCCACCAACGCCGTCGTGCAGGCCACGGTGCGCGAAGGCCACGATCGCGACTACGAGATGATCGTTCTTGAAGACTGCTGCTGCGGCCTGACCGCCGAGGAGCACGACAACGCGATCAAGAGCCTGCAGCGGTTCTGCCGCATCACCAATTCCAACGACGTTGTCTTCGAGTGAGCGCCTTGTGAACCGACCCGCTCGCAGCCTGCTGTTCGTTCCGGGCGACCGGCCCGAACGCTATGACCGCGCTGTTGCCAGCGGCGCGCACGCGGTCATTCTGGACCTGGAGGACGCCGTCGCGCCCGCCGCGAAGGACGCCGCCCGTGACCAGGCGGCCAGATGGCTGTCAAACGGCGGACAGGCCTGCGTGCGCATCAACCCCGCCGACACCTCCTGGCACGCCGAAGACGTGGCGGCCCTACGCGCATTGCCTCAGGCGGCCGTCATGCTGCCCAAGGCCAATGCGGGCACGCTCGCGCAGGTGCTGACCGCGTTGCCGGGCCGCCAGGTCATTGCGCTGCTCGAAACCGTGGACGGCTACATGGACCTGGCGGCGCTGGCCCGCGTGCCCGGCCTGGCGCGCATCGCGTTCGGCAGCGTCGACTTCGCCATGGACAGCGGCATTGCCGACCAGGGCGACGCCATGACGCCCGTGCGCACGGCCATCGCGCTGGCCTCGCGCCACGCCGGCCTGCCCGCGCCCATCGACGGGGTCAGCCTGGAGTTCAACGATCCGGACGCGATGCGGGCCGACGCGGTCCGCTCCCGGCAGCTTGGCTTCGGCGGGAAACTATGCATCCACCCCCGTCAGGTGGCGCAGGTCAACGCGGCCTGGCTGCCTTCCGAATCCGAGCAGGACTGGGCGCGGCGCGTGCTGGAGGCGTTCGACGCAAGCGGCGGCGGCGCCACCGCCGTGGACGGCAAGATGATCGACAAGCCGGTGGTCGAGCAAGCCCGGCGCATCGTCGCGGAAACCGGGGGTGCGGCCAGGGCTTAACGGGTAGAATCGGGCCCATAGGGGCTTTGCGGCCTGCAAACAGGTTTATCCGGTTCGTCCGGGCCACTCAGGCTTAATCGATGGAATACCGTACAAAAGAGGAACAGGTCGCGGACTATCTGCGCGAGCGCATCATTTCGGGTGTGTTTCCGCGTGGCTCGCGACTGAAGCAAGCCGAGATCGCCGAGCAGCTGCGCCTGAGCATCACGCCCGTGCGCGAGGCGCTCAAGCTGCTGGAGGCCGAAGGCTACATCAGCGGCGATTCCTACCGCGGCGCGCGGGTCGTCCCGTTTGACGCGGGCGCGTCGGCCGAGATCCTGCAACTGCGTCTACTACTGGAATCGCAGCTCGTGCGTGCCGCGATCGAACGCATCACCACCGAAGACATCGCCGAATTGCGGGTGCTGGCCGATGATTTCGCCAAGTCCTTCGAAAGCGGCGACCGCGCTACCGCGCGCGGCATCAACTACCGCTTCCATCGCCAGCTCTACGACATCGCCCAATTGCCCCAGACCCTGCATTTTGTGCAGATCCTGTGGGCACGCTATCCGTTCGACCTGATCAACTCCGCCTCGGGCCGCGGCGCGGACGCCGTGCGCGAACACGAAGAAATCCTGCAGGCGTTCGCGTCGGGCGACGCGTCGGCGGCCATGCTGGCCATGCGCAAGCACATCGAGTCCGGCTGGACGGTGCTCAAGTCGCTGAGCGAATCGGCTCTGGCTGAGTGACGTTTGGAATTCCCGCCGTACAGGTTGGGGTGCGCTGCCGCTACCGCGTCGCATGGATTGCTTTCTACGGGAATGACAGCAGTCCCTGGTCGTGGCCGCACACCTGCTCAACCAGATCCACCCGTGCAGGCGCCGTCTGTTTGACAAGCCGCACGAACAGACTCGCGAACTCGCGTGCCTGTTCCGAAGGGGCATAGGAGCTCGGTAGAAGAAAGCCATACGGAATGCTGAGCCTAGGCTCGAAATCGCGCAACACGATACCCGGCACGTTGGCCGCCAGGATGGGGTCGGCCAAGGCGATGCCCATCCCCAGCGCGGCAAGCTGGCAGGCCGATTGTCCGGAGGATGTTTCCATGACAAGACGCAGTGGTAGTCGCTGTTTGGCCATCAGGTCGTCGATGCGCTGGCGCAGCAGCGTGAATGGGCGCAGCGCGATAAACGGTTCGTCTTTGATGTCATCTGCGGTCACGACGTCCTTGGCTGTCAGCCGGTGGCCTTCCGGCATGGCGATCACCAGCCGCACGTCTGCAAATGTCCGCGAGCGGATTCCGGGGAAATCGATGGGAAGGGCGGCCAAGCCGAGGTCGAATTGCTGTCCGGACATCCATAGCCCGACGTCGACCCGAGAGCGGACTTCCAGCGATACCCGTACCCGCGGATGGCTGCGCGCGAATTCGGCGATGGCGGCGGGCGTAACGCTATAGGCAAAGTACGGCTGGGTCAGAATGCGCAGCCAGGCATCTTGCTGATTGCGGATGGAATCCGCGATGCGCGAAACCTCTTCGAACCCCGCCAGGATATGGCGCGTGCCTTCGTAGAAGCGCAGGCATTCTTGCGTGGGTATCAGCCCGCGTCCGTGACGCAGGAACAGGGGAAACCCGACCTCTTCCTCAAGCGCCGAAATCAACCGGCTGATCTGAGGTTGAGTGCGGTGGATACGCCGCGACGCCTCAGTGACGCTTCCGGTTTCCATCACGGCACGCAGGGCTTGAAGACGATTCAGACGCATAGGGACAAACCCGAGCAATGGAAAGGTTGGCGATGCCGGCTCAACCCTCATGGCGGTCCGCCCAACGGGGTGGGGCGCCGAGCCGAGGGTGATTCATTACAAAACTGCATGAATCAATACTTCAAACGAAATTGACGCATGGATTCGTCGAATCTTAGGATCATCCCACGTTCAATGAAAGAGGCGCGGCGTGAATATCCTAGAAAGCGCGGTATCCGTGGGTGGACCTGCGGCTCTGTTTCCCGATGACCGCAATGGCATCGAGCAACTGGATTGGAGCAACATCGGGCAGGCGTTTCCCATCAAGCAACGGCGGGCATACCTCAACAATGCGTCGATCGGTGCGCTGAGCCAGCCGGTGGTGGCAGCCGTCAACCGGTTCATGGAGGACGTGCGGGACAATGGGCGCAATGCCTATCCCGAATGGTGCCGTTGCGCCGAAGAAACCATCAAGGCTCGCATCGGCCGGCTGATCGGCGCGCATCGTGACGAGATCGCCTACGTCAAGAACACCACCGAAGGATTGGTCAACGTGGCCAACGGCTTTCCGTGGCGAGATGGAGACAACCTGATCCTGCCGGATATCGAATACCCCTCCAACGTCTATTGCTGGATGAAGCTGGCCGCGCGCGGCGTGACGATTCGTTGGGTGAAGAACCGCAATGGCCGCATCCTGGTGGACGATATCCGTGGATTGATAGACGAGCGCACCCGGCTTGTGTCGCTAAGCGCCGTGCAGTTTTCCAACGGTTTCCGCCAAGACCTGGAAGCCACCTCCAACCTGTGCCACGAACGCGGCATATACCTGAATCTGGATGCCATTCAGTGGGCCGGTTCGCTGGAACTGGATGTCGAGAAGCTGGGCATCCACTTCCTGTCGGTGGGAGGCCACAAATGGATGCTGGCGCCGATCGGGACGGGATTTTTCTACTGCCGCAAGAGCGTGCTGGGATTGCTGGACCCGCCCAGCGTGGGCTATCACAGCGTTGACAGTACCGAAGACCACATGCACTACCTGCTGAAATACCGGCCAACTGCCGCCCGCTTTGAAGAAGCTCTGGCCAACTTCACTGGCATCTGGGGGTTGGACGCGGCCGTGCGTATCCAGCTGGCGCTGACGCCCGCCCGCATTGAATCCCACATTCTGACGCTGACTGACTACGCCTGCGAAGCCCTGTTGCGCAAGGGATACCAGATCGTCAGTTCACGGACCCCGGGCGAGGCGTCCGGCAACTTGTCGTTCAAGCATTCTGGCCACGACGCCCAGGAGCTGTCGCAGCGCTTGCGCGACGCGGGCGTGGACCTGGCGGTGCGCGGTGGCAATCTGCGTATTTCACCGACCTATTACAACGATTCCGACGACATCGACCGCTTGGTGGAGGCGCTGCCGTCCTGACGGCAGCACACGTCGAACGGGTCGATCACTATGCAAGGGGAAAACATGACGATGCAACATAAATGGCGCCGGCTGGCGTTGGGAATTGGGGCCTGCGCGCTGGTGGCGATTGCGTCGGGGGCCCAGGCGGCCGACACGCCCAAGAAGGGTGGCACCCTGCGGTACGGCACGGTATCCGAAATTGTGTCGCTGGACCCTCATGTGTATGGCGGCAGCGCATGGAAGGTGTTGATCGAATCGCTCTACAGTCCCCTGGTCGGCTATGACAAGACCGGGGCCGTGGTGCCGCGCCTGGCACAGCGGTGGGAACAGCCGGATGCCCGCACCATCGTGTTCCACCTGCGTCCGGACGTGAAGTTCCAGGACGGCACGCCGGTCTCGGCGGACGACGTCAAGTTCTCGCTGGACCGAATCCTGGACCCAGCGACCGGCGCCACGCTGCGATCCAACCTCTTGGGCGCTACGGTGACGGTCATCGATCCAGCAACGGTCAAAGTGGAGAAGCCGTCGCCTGACGCCACGTTATTGGGGGTGCTGGCATTGCCAGAAGCAGCCATCGTGTCGCGCAAATGGGTACAGGATGGCGCCAATCTGAAGCTGACTGCCAATGGCACGGGCCCATTTCAGTTGAAGAGCTATGAGCCAGCGGTGCGAGCCAGCCTGGCCCGTAATCCCAGCTACTTCATCGCGGGTCAGCCTTATCTGGATGCGGTGGATTTCCGCATGATCAAAAGCGACGATGCGCGCGTGAATGCGCTGCGCAGTCAGTCCTTGGACATGATCGACTTCGTGCCGTGGAAAGACATCGACGTGCTGCGCCGCAATGCAGGCATGAAGATCGACATGGCGGGCGGCGCTTTCATGAGCGTCTGGTTCAACACCAGCAAAAAGCCCTTCGACGATGTGCGCGTGCGACGCGCGGTGTCCTACGCGATCGACCGCGAAGCCGTCTCGAAAGCGGCCTTCTTTGGTCATGGCCAGCCCATCTATGGCGCGCCTACTCCACCAGATTCACCGTATTACAACAAAGCGCTGGACGGCACCTTCAAGCGCGATGTGAAGCAGGCGCGCGCCTTGCTGGCCGAGGCGGGCTACGCGAATGGCGTCGACGCGTCGATGGTGGTGTTCCAGGGGCTGGGCATCTACACGACGATGGCGCAAGTGGTGCAGGCCAACTTGAAGGAAGCCGGCATCAACCTGAAGCTGGAGCCGGTGGAATGGGCGACGCTGGTGGAACGCAAGAACCGGGGTGACTACGAGTCCATGATTTACGGTGTGTCGGTGAAGCTGCCCGATCCCGACGCTTACGCCTATTATCTGGGCGGCGATTCCAGCTACTGGGCCAAACCCATCGGCTATCGTGACCCTGAATTGGAAAAGCTGCTGGCGGACGGCCGGGCGTTGACGGATCCGAAGGCGCGCCAGCCCATCTACGCGCAAGCAGAAAAGCGCATCCTGGATACCAGCCCCTGGGTGTTTGTGAATTGGCGCGAACAGGCGCAAGGGTATCTGCGCAAGGTGCAGGGTTACACGCAACTGGGCGGGGCGTTGAGCGAGAGCAGCCCGGGCATTTCGTTGCCCACCATGTGGCTGAACTGAGTACGCCGGAATGCTGCCATTTTTGCTAAAACGCCTGTCGTCAGCCATCGTCACGCTGGCGCTGGCGACGGGCGTGGTGTTCATCGCCATCCACCTGCTGCCCGGCGATCCCGTGGCCATCATGCTGGGAGACCAGGCCGGCAGCGACCCGGTTGCCGTGCAGCGTGTGCGGGCGCAACTGGGTCTGGACTTGCCGCTTGGCACGCAGTTCACGCACTGGGCGGCAAACCTGGCCCACGGCGATCTGGGTGTGTCGTTGCGCACGGGCGAACCGGTGGCGGACGAACTCGCGCGGCGTATTCCCCGTAGTCTGGAATTGATAGGCGCCGGGTTGTTGATTGCCGTGCTGTTCGGCGTGCCCCTGGGCGTGATCGCGGCCCGTGCGCGTGGCCGGCTCGCGGGATTGGCGGCTTCCGTGCTGGCGGTCGCGGGGTTTTCGGCGCCGGTATTTGTCTTGGGGATTTTGCTGGTGCTGGTGTTCAGCTTGGGGCTGGGCTGGTTGCCGTCGTCGGGCTTTGTTCCGTTCGCGGACGACCCCATCCAGCATTGTCTGTCGTTGATTCTGCCGGCCTTGACGATCGGCCTGAACTTCATGGGCGTGATCGCCCGTATGACGCGGGCCAGCCTGGCCGATGTCATGGGGCGTGACTACGTCAAGCTGGCGCGGGCCAAGGGTCTGTCGCGCAACAAGGCGATCTTTCGTCACGCGTTGCCCAACGCCCTGGTGCCGGTAATCGCCATCGTCGGCATCCGCGCCGGCAACCTGCTGGGCGGCACGGTCATCATCGAAGCGCTGTTCGATTGGCCTGGGTTGAGCTCCCTGTTGGTCAGCGCGGCATTCGCGCGTGATTACCCCGTCATCCAGGGGTCTTTGCTGGCCATCTTTGCCATCTTCATCCTGATCAGCCTGGTCATCGACCTGGCCCAGGGCCTGGTTGACCCTCGCATCCGCAGGCCGTCCGCATGATCTCTTTCCTATGCAACCACACCGGCGGGCTGTCCGTGCGGATCGCCCTCGGCTTCCTGACTGTGCTGGTGCTGGCCGCCGCCTTCGGGCCGGCGCTGGGGCTGGCAGATCCGTACCAGATCGATGCCGCCAATTTATTGTCGTCACCGACCTGGCAACATTGGCTGGGCACCGACGAGCTCGGGCGCGACCTGTTGTCGCGGGCCGTGTACGGCGCCCGCGTGTCGCTGACGGTCGCCGCAGCGGCGGTGATCCTGGCCGGGGTGCTGGGCGTGGCCATCGGCGTCAGCGTGGCCTTTCTGGGGCCGCGAATGGAAGCGGCGGCCATCCGGGTGGTGGACGTGTTTGTGTCGCTGCCCGAGATCTTTGTTGCGCTGGTGGTGCTGGCCTTCATTGGCGGCAATCTGCCGACGCTGATTGCCACCATCGGCATTCTTTACGCCCCGCAGTTTGCACGGGTGACGTGGGGCGTGGCACGGGGTATCCGGGCGCGCGAACATGTGTTGGCCGCCAGTTCGCTGGGGGCGGGCAACGGCTGGATCATCTGGCACGAAGTATTGCCCAACATGCGCTCCATCATCGCCGTGCAAGCGTCGTTCACCTTCTCTTTTGCGATGTTGCTGGAAGCAGGCCTGAGCTTTCTGGGGCTGGGCGTGCGGCCGCCCGTTCCCTCATGGGGCCAAATGGTGGGATCGCTGAAAGACTATCTGTTCACCAATCCATGGCCGGTGCTGGTGCCCGCGCTGGCGCTGTTCTTTACCGTGCTGGCCGTCAATGTGCTGGGTGACTGGCTGCAAGATGTGCTCAACCCGGAGCTGCAAAAATGAGCCGCGAACCTGAGGCGCTGCTGACCGTCAGAAATCTGGCAGTCAGCTTTGACACCCGCCAAGGCGTTGTCGCCGCCGTTAAAGGCGTGGACCTGACCGTGCGGCGAGGCGAGGTGGTGTGCCTGGTCGGCGAATCCGGCTCCGGTAAATCCGTTACGGGCTTATCGTTGATGGGCCTGGTGGATCCGCCAGGCCGGGTGACCGCCGATGCCCTGCGGTTCAATGGTCTGGACCTGATGGGTGCGTCGGACCGAGACATAAACGCCCTGCGCGGCAAAGACATTTCCATGGTGTTCCAGGAACCCATGACCGCGCTGAACCCTGGTCGGACCGTGGGCAGCCAGATCGCAGAGGTGATCCGCATCCACGAACGGGCTGGCCGCGAACATGCCTGGAATCGGGCGGTGGACCTGCTGCAGCGGGTGGGCATTCGCGAACCCGCGCAGCGGGCCAAAGCCTATCCCCACGAACTTTCCGGCGGCATGCGCCAGCGGGTGATGATTGCGGTTGCCTGCGCGTTGACGCCCAAGCTGATCATTGCCGACGAACCCACCACGGCGCTGGATGTGACGGTGCAGGCGCAAGTGCTGGAGCTGCTGTTTTCATTGCAGGAGGAAGCCGGCGCGGCCGTGCTGTTCATCACTCATGACCTGGGCGTAGTTGCCGAGATTGCCGATCGGGTCGTCGTCATGCAGGCGGGCAGGGTGGTCGAAGAAGGCGACGTGCGGCAAATATTCGAGCAGCCCCGTCAAGCCTATACCCAAGCCTTGCTGGCTGCCGTCCCGGACGTCGATGCGCCGCGTGACCGCACGCGCCGTCTATCGCAGCGGCCTATTGACAGTGTCCGAGGAGCGCTGCAATGACTGATTTCGTGTTGCGGGCCGAAGCCGTGACCAAGGACTATGTCGTGGGTCGCAGTCTGTTGGGCAGACCTTCGCGCGTGGTGCAAGCCGTGCGGGGCGTCAGCCTGTCGATTGCTGCCGGCAGCACGCTTGCTCTGGTGGGCGAGTCCGGCTCGGGGAAAAGTACATTGGGCCGTTGCATCGCTGGATTGATCCGTCCGTCTTCGGGTCGTATCCATCTCGCGGGCCATGACGTGCTGCAACTGGCCGGCCCGTCGCTGATGTCGTTCCGCCGGCAGGTGCAGACCATCTTTCAAGACCCATACTCCAGCTTGAATCCGCGACGTACAGTCGGTGATGCCATCATGGATGGCATGGCTATCCACAAGCTTTATGGCGCGGAAGAACGTTGGGCCCGCATGCAGGCATTGTTGGTACGCGTTGGATTGCACCCGGATCATGCCAAGCGGTACCCGCACCAGTTTTCGGGCGGGCAGCGTCAGCGCATCGCGATCGCACGAGCGCTCGCGCTGGCGCCTCGCTTTATCGTGGCGGATGAAGCCGTTTCCGCTCTGGATGTGTCGGTCAAGGCGCAAGTGCTGGATCTGCTGGCCGATCTGCAGGACGAACACGGGCTGACGTATTTGTTCATTTCTCACGACCTTGGCGTCGTGCGGCATTTCGCGGATCGCGTGGCGATCATGTCCGCGGGGGAGTTGGTCGAGGAAGGGGAGTGCGACCAGATATTCGAAGCGCCAAGGCACGATTACACGCGCAAGCTTATCGCGGCGGTGCCTCGCCCCGATCCTGCTCGCAGGCGTCTGAGACAGGCGCCGGCAGAGAACTGATGTGGTTCATGCTGACGCCGGGCCGTCTCCTGCTGCAAGCCGGGCAGAGGATCGACTTTCAAAAGTCATAAACCCGCGCCGCGTTATCCACCAGGATCGCCTGCTTTTCCGCCTCGCTGACCCACGCGCAAAACGCCGACAGTTGTTCGCCATCGTCGATGGGATGCAGCGGTTCACTGCGATCCCGCGTGCGCGCCACACCCGGCCACGCCCCTGAATGCGGCCAATCGGTGCCCCACAGCATGCGGTCAAGCCGCGTATCGATCAGGGCGCGTGCGATCTCGCGTGCCTCGATGGGCGGGCGGCCGTCCTGCCAGACCGTAAGGCGATACGGCGCGGAGAGCTTTACGTACACATTGCCCGTCGCCACCGTCTCCAGCAGCGCATCGAAGCCGGGCTGGCCCGTGCCGGCGACGGCGCTCGCCAATGCGAAGTGATCGATCACGATTGGCACGGGGCAGTTGCGCAGCGCGGGCGCCAGCGCGGCAACCACCGGCAGCGTGGTGTAGATCTGCACATGCCAACCCAGGTCGGCGACTTGCTCGGCGGTGCGCGTCAGCGCATCGCGGGCGATGGCCGGATCCTGCTGGCCGAACGATTGCAGGTTGACGCGCGCGCCTCTTACGCCCGCCGCATGCAGCGCGCGCAGGCC
>JAEYVD010000066.1 GCA_023432075.1 Pseudomonadota bacterium
GCAAACACCGGAATGCCCGCGTCGCGGTTGCCTTGCACGAAGCCTTCCCAGCCCAGCGTCTGCGCGCCGGGATGGCTGGGCGTGTCCAGCACGGGACCCAGCACGGCAAAGTCCGCGCCCAGTTCGCGGGCGTGGACCACCTGCGCGTTGTCATGCGCGGACACGCCGACCAGCGCGTTGCGCGGCAATTCCGGACGAGCGGTCAGACGCAGCGCGTCGGCCGTGCGCAGGTGCACGCCGTCGGCTTCCTTCCACCAGGCGACGGGATGGATGCTGTTGACCAGCACGCGCGCGCCGGCGGCGCGGCAACGCTTGACCACCTGTTGCAGCACCTCGTGCAGCGAACTGGCGCCCACGCCGTCGGGCCATTGCGGTTCACGGAACTGCACGAGCTTCACGCCGCGCGCCAGGGCCGCGTCCAGCCGGCCGAGGAACGGCGCGATGCCCGCGCGCGAGCCGATGCCGCTGATGCCATAGGTGGTGGGCAGCTGCAGCCAGCGCAGCGGCGGCAGGGTGGCGGGCAGCAGGTCGCCCACTGATGCCGCGTTGGCCGGATCCACCCATTCCAGGCGCTGGTTCTCCAGGCTTTGCGGTTCGCCTTCCCAGCCGGTGACGTGGCAGAACGCCAGGCGCACCGTGGTGTGGGGATAGACGTGCACATAGGTGACCCACGGGCGGGACTGCGTGACACGGATGCCGATTTCTTCTTGCAGCTCGCGCGCCAGCGCCTGCAGCACGGTCTCGCCGGGTTCGAGCTTGCCGCCGGGCAGTTCCCACCAGCCCGACCACGGCTTGCCCTCAGGGCGCTGGCCCAGAAGCAGCTTGCCGTCCGGACGCAGGATCAGGCCGGCGGCGACGTCGACGATCTTTTCAGACATGGCGGGCCGCCCAGTCGCGCGCGAACTGATAGGCCACGCGGCCCGAACGCGATCCGCGCTCGATGGTCCATTGCAGGGCCTCGGTGCGCGACGGTTCGATGTGCGCTTCCGGGCAGCCCAGTTCGCGCAGCCAGTGGTACACGATATCCAGGTAGTCGTCCTGCTTGAAGGGGTAGAACGACAGCCACAGCCCGAAGCGCTCGGACAGCGAGATTTTTTCCTCGACGGTTTCGCCGGGGTGGATTTCGCCGTCGGGCTGGTGCTTGGCCTGCAGGTTTTCGCTCATGTATTCCGGCATCAGGTGGCGCCGGTTGGACGTGGCGTAGATCAAGACGTTGTCGCCCGAGGCCGAGACCGAGCCGTCCAGCACCGATTTCAGCGCCTTGTAGCCGGCTTCGCCTTCCTCGAAGGACAGGTCGTCGCAGAACACGATGAAGCGTTCGGGCCGCGCCGCCACCAGTTCGACGATATCGGCCAGATCGCCGAGGTCGGACTTGTCGACTTCGATCAGCCGCAGGCCGCGGTCGCCGTAGGCGGCCAGCATGGCTTTGACGAGCGAGCTCTTGCCGGTGCCGCGCGCGCCGGTCATGAGCACGTTGTTGGCGGGCTTCTTTTCCAGGAACTGCAGCGTGTTGCGGTCGATGGTGGCCTTCTGGCGCTCGATGTGCTGCAGGTCCTGCAGGTCGATGCGCGCCACGTGGCGCACGGCGTCCAGCCAGCCGCGCGCGCCGCGCTTGCGCCAGCGGAACGCGTGGGCCGACCAGTCGATCTCGGGCGGGGCCGGAGGCAGGAAGGCCTCCAGCTGCGCCAGCACGCGTTCGGCGCGCTGGATCAGGGTGGTGAACTCGTTTGCCGTCATGGTCGATCAGGAGCGGTAGTCGGCGTTGATCGACACGTACTCGTGCGAGAAGTCGCAGGTGTAGACGGTGTCGCTGACCTGGCCGCGGCCCAGCGCGATGCGCACGGAGATTTCGGCCCGCTTCATGACGCGCTGGCCGTCGGCTTCCTGGTAGTCGGGATTGCGGCCGCCGTTCTTGGCAACCAGCACGTCGTCCAGCCACAGGCGGATGTTGGAGACATCCAGGTCGTCGATGCCGGCGTAGCCGACCGCGGCCAGGATGCGGCCCAGGTTGGGGTCCGACGCGAAGAACGCGGTCTTGACCAGCGGCGAATGCGCCACGGCGTAGGCGACCTTCAGGGCTTCCTCGGTGGTGCCGGCTTCTTCGACGCGGATCGTCATGAACTTGGTGGCGCCTTCGGCGTCGCGCACGATCTTGGTGGCCAGATCAAGGGCGGCGGCGGTCAGGGCCTCGCGCACGGCGGCGTAGGCGGCGTCGGACTCGCTGTTGACGTTGACGCCCGACTTGCCGGTGGCGGCGATGATGAAGGAGTCATTGGTGGAGGTGTCGCCGTCGACCGTGATGCGGTTGAACGAGGCGTCGGCGATTTCCACGGCCAGCTTGCGCAGGAGCGGCTGGGCGATGCCGGCGTCGGTAGCCAGGAAGCTCAGCATGGTGGCCATGTTGGGACGGATCATGCCGGCGCCCTTGCTGATGCCGGTGAAGGTGACCGTCTTGCCGTCGATCTGCACCTTGGCGGACGAAATCTTGGGCAGGGTGTCCGTGGTCATGATGCCGTGCGCGGCGCTGGACCAGTGGTCGGCGGCCAGGTCGGCGATGGCGGCGGGCAGCCCGGCGACCAGGCGGTCCAGGGGCAGGGGCTCCAGGATGACGCCGGTGGAGAACGGCAGGATCTGCGAGGCGGGCACGCCCAGCAGCTTGCCCAGCGCGTCGCAGGTGTCCTTGGCTTTTTTCAGGCCTTCTTCGCCGGTGCCGGCGTTGGCGTTGCCCGTATTGATGACCAGGGCGCTGATCGGGCCGCCGGCGGCCAGGTGGGCCTGGCAGACCTGCACCGGGGCGGCGCAGAAGCGGTTGCGGGTGAAGACGCCCGCCACGCTGGTGCCTTCGGCCAGGCGGAACACCGTCAGGTCGCGCCGGTTGGCCTTGCGGATGCCGGCCTCGGTGACGCCGATTTCTACGCCGGCAACAGGGAAAATTTCGGACTCGGAGGGGATCTGCAGATTAACGGCCATGACTTCGTCTCTTGGAGTGAGCGGGACGGAACCGCCGCCAGGCACGGCGGCGTGCGGGAAAGCTTCGTATTATCCCACCGGATCCGGGGGAGGTGTCCGGCCCCCTCGGCAACCCGAGGGGCGGGGCGTCCGCGTCAGGGACCGATGCGCATGGCGGCCACGTCCAGCACGCCGGCCTCGCGGTTGCTCAGCACACTGCGCACGGTGCCGTCGGGCGCCTGCAGCACCGACTTGCCCGCGGGGACGTCTTCGCCGCCGGCCCGGCGCGCCGAGCGCCCGCGCGAGGGCGAGAACAGCAGGTCGCCCGGCTGCGCGCCCTGCAGGCGCGGGTTGGCGGCCAGCACGCGCGTGCCGGGCGGGTAAGTCATGTCGCCCAGCACGGTGTCGCGCGCCGCCAGGCCTTCGAAGCCCAGCATCCGGCGCTGCGCGTCCAGTTGCAGGTCCACCTTCAGCAAGGGAATCCTGGCCACGGTCAGGGAATCGCTGCCCTCGGTGCGCAGCAGCCAGCGCGGGCCGGACCCGCTCTTGTCCAGCGGCGTGCCGCGCAGGGCGGGGTCGACCTTGAGCCAGGCGCCCGCAGGCACGGGCTGCTGGTCCAGCGTATTGCCGATGGCCAGGTGGCAGCTGGAGAACTGCGGGTGCCCGCCTTGCACGACGAACTCGATGCGGTGGCCGTGGGCGCACAGCCAGCCCTCCAGCGCCTGGTCGCGCGCGATTTCGGCGGACAGTGTTTCGGGTTGTTTGCTGGTCGCGGGGTAGCGGAACAGCTGGGTCGCCGCGACGCCCAGGATCTCGGCGGGATGGGCTTCGGGAAAGGTGGCGCGGTCAAACGAGGCCAGATCGCCCGGCGTGGCCAGCCGCAGGGTGGTGCCGGCGGGCATCTGCACGCCGGCCAGTTGCGTGGGCTGGGCCAGCACGGTCTTGCGCGCGTCGTCGGCCTGCGCATCGCGCTGGGCCACGAACCACTGGCTGAACTGCTGGTACGGAAAGATGGCGCCGACGACTGCCAGCAAGGTCATCAGCACGGTGCCGGCGCGCCGGTGGATGGCCAGCCATTCGCGCGCGCCGCGCGAGGTGGCCAGGACGGCGAGCCAGGTCAGCAACGTGGACAGGCAGGCCAGCGAGGCCGCCATCAACACGTAGAAATTACCGCCAGGAAGAGATACCGGAATCATGGCGGCAATTATGCGCCAATCCGGCCCCCGGATCCGGCGCGCGAGGACGCTTAATCGCGGTTGGATGCCGAGCGGGTCGCCACCACCTGCAGCTTCAGTTCGCCCAGCGCCTGGAACAAGGCGTTGCGGCCGGATTCGGGCAGGTCGGCGAACATGGATTTGACCCAGTTTTCGTGGGCCCGCGCCATGCGCGAGAAGCTCTTCTTGCCCTGCGGCGTCAGCTTGATGAGCGAGCTGCGGCGGTCGGATTCAACCTTGGTCCGCACCACCAGGCCTTCCTTTTCGAGCTGGTCGGTGATGCCCGTGATATTGCCGTTGGTCACCATCATGTGACGCGAGAGCTCGCCCATCTTCATGCCCTTGGGCGCACGCTGCAATTGCGCCATCAGGTCGAAGCGGGGCAGGGTGGTGTCGAATTCGTTGCGCAGGCGGCTGCGGATCTCTCCTTCGATGAGATTGGCGCAGGTCAGCATGCGCAGCCACAGGCGCAGCGCGTGGTGGTCGTCGGGCGCGGCGCGGGATTCCAGGTCGGGAGTGTCGGTCATGGCTCGGAAGATTACCGGGAATGCGGGGGTGATGAGGGCGCCAGACCCATCTGTTCGAAGATGGCTTGGGTCAGCGGGCTGTTCGGATCGTTGAGCGTCAGGACGATATCAAAGTGATTGGTGCCCGGCATCGGGACATACTTGCCGGGAAACCCGCGTTCGCGCCAGGCGGCAAGATAATCATTGCTCTGGCGCTTGAACTCGTCGGTTTCGGATTCGCCATAGCTGACCACCAGCGGGCAGCCCGCCTGCGGCAGTTGCAGCGCGGGGCTGTTGCGGATGGCGTCGGCCTCGCTCATCCGCATCCATTCGTTGATGTGCGTGTGCACCAGCGGGCGCAGGTCGAACAGGCCCGACAGGGGCGCGGCGCCCCGGACCACGCTGGGCGGCACGTCGTAACTGGCGTGCCAGCCGCTAGCCAGCAGGGCGCCGACCAGGTGGCCGCCGGCCGAGCTGCCGCAAATGTGAATGCGTGCCGGGTCGCCGCCGTACTGGGCGATATGGCGATGGATCCAGGCCAGCGCGCGCCGGTTCTGGTCGACGATGCGGTCCAGCGTGACGGCCGGGGCCAGCGAATAGTTCACCGCCACCACCACCGCGCCCGCCTGGGTGAACGCGGGCGCCATGTTGCTGGACTCGTTCTTGGACAACAGGCGCCAGTAGCCGCCGTGGATGAATACGAAGACGGGCGCGCCGGGTTTGCCGGGCGCGGCGCGGGCGGCTGGAAATATGTCCAGCAATTCGTCGGGATGGTCGCCAAAAGGCACGTCCAGCGCGCAATCCAGGGTGCGCCGGGCAGTGGCGCTGTCCTCGGCGTATTTCTTGAGTATCGGCTGGATGTCGGGTACTGTCGCGCGAGCGTTGTACTGGACGTCCAGCTGAGCGCGATCATAGTTGCGGTAGAGGGTGTCCATGGCGGCAGGTGGTAAAAACCCTAGACTTGTTTTGCCGAATACTTTAAACCTAAACTATGAACCACGCCAGTTTTCCCTGTGCTGCTTGAGGGGATTGCGGCGTGGCAGGCATACCGCCTGTCGGCACGGCCTGACGGCGGCGACCATCGCGCCGGCGGGCCGGGCACAGAAGTCTTTCGCATCGCACCTTCAAAAAGAACACCCTCTGCGCGGGCTCGCGCACGGAGCACACCACCATGCGTTTGATCACTTCCTTCCTGGCTGCCGCCGCCCTGGTCCCCGCCATGGCCTACGCCGACACCGTCAAGGTCGGCATCGCCAACGACATCTCGGGCCCGTTCTCGGCGCTGGGCGCCGAGGCCCGCGACGGCTTCAATCTGGCCATCAAGCAACTGGGCGGCAAGTTGGGCGGACAGCCCGCGGAATTCCTGCAAACCGACATGGGCGGCAATCCGGACCAGGCCCGCCAGCTCGTCACGCGCTACATCCAGCGCGAAAAGGTCGACTTCTTCACCGGTCCCATCGGCTCGAACGTGGCCCTGGCCGTCGGCCCCGCGCTGTTCGCCGCCAAGATCCCCTATCTGTCCAACAACCCCGGTCCCAGCCAGTTCGCTGGCGCGCAGTGCAACAACTACTGGTTTGGCACGTCGTACCAGAACGACGCGTTCCACGAAGCGGCCGGCAAGGTCGCGGCGGACCGCGGCTTCAAGAAGATGTTCATCATGGCCCCGGACTATCCGGCCGGCAAGGATGCGCTGACCGGTTTCAAGCGCGGCTACAAGACCGCCCCGGGCGACGAGGTCTACACCAAGCTCGGCCAGATCGACTACGCCGCCGAGATCGCGCAGATCCGCGCCGCCAAGCCGGACGCCGTCTACATCTTCCTGCCGGGCGGCATGGGCATCAACTTCGTCAAGCAGTTCGTGTCCGCGGGCCTGTCGCAGAACGTCAAGCTGATCGGCCCGGGCTTTTCGGCCGACGAGGACGTGATCCAGGCGGTGGGCGACCCCATGCTGGGCATGTACAACACCGCGCAATGGGCGCATGACCTGGACGTGCCGCAGAACAAGGCCTTCGTCGACGCGTTCCGCAAGGAATACAACGGCCGCTATCCCTCGGTCTACGCCGCCCAGGCGTATGACGTCATCATGGCCATGGACGCCGCCGTCAAGCAGGCCGGCGGCAAGGCCACCGACCGGGAAGCCATCGTGAAGGCGCTGGAAAAGGCCGACTACCCCTCGGTGCGCGGCAGCTTCACCTACGGCAAGAACCACTACCCGATCCAGGCGTACTACCTGCGCGTCGTCGACAAGGACGGCAGCGGCCGCATCACCAACAAGCTGGTGGGCAAGGTGTTCGACAAGTACCAGGACGTCTACGTCGGCGACTGCAAAATGTGACCCCCCCCGAAGCGCTGCGCGCTTCCCCCCAGGGGGCGTCGCAGCGGACCGGCAAAGCCGGATCCGCGCGACCCCGCTTGGGGGCGGCGGCGTGCGCGGGGGTAATGCGCGGCTGATGCAGATTGAGATGGATTTGGTGATCGGCGCTTGCCTTCGGCGGCGCGCGGCAAGGGGGAAGTTTTCATGACGTTTACGCTGATCGTCGAGCAATTGCTGAACGGTCTGCAGTTTGGGTTGATGTTGTTTCTGATTGCGGCCGGGCTGACCCTGGTGTTCGGGATCATGGACATCATGAATCTGGCTCACGGCTCGCTCTACATGGCTGGCGCCTATGTCGCCGCCGAAACCATGCAACGCACCGGCTCGTTCACCGCCGCGGTCCTCGTGGCGGCGGTCGCCACCGGCATCGTCGGCATCGTGCTGGAACTGTCGCTCATCCGCCGCCTGGCGCTGCGCGATCACCTTGCGCAGGTGCTGGGCACCTACGCCGTCATCCTCATCGCCAATGACCTGGTCAAGATGATCTGGGGCCCGGCGCCGGTCATGCTGAACATGCCCGCGATGCTGTCCGGTCCCGTGCGCCTCTTGCCTGACCTGCTGTACCCCGCCTACCGCCTGATGATCATCGTCTTCGGCGTGGCGGCGGCTGCCGGGCTGTACTGGTTCGTGACGCGGACCCGCGCCGGCGTGCTGGTCCGGGCCGGCGCCTCCAACCGCCAGATGGCCACCCTGATGGGCGTGCGCGTGCCGCTGCTGTTCCTGGGCGTGTTTGTGCTGGGCGCCATGCTGGCCGCGGTGGCCGGCGCGCTGCTGGGCCCGATCACCTCGGTGCAGGTGGGCATGGGTGAAGAGATCCTGATCCTGGTGCTGGTGTGCATCGTCATCGGCGGCATTGGCTCGATCCGGGGCGCCTTCGTGGGCGCGCTGCTGGTCGGCATGGTCGACACCGCCGGCCGGGCGTTTCTGCCGATGCTGTTGCGCCAGGTGTTTTCTCCGGCCGTGGCCTCCAGCGTCGGTCCGACGCTCGCGGCCATCGCCATTTATGTATTGATGGCGGCAGTGCTGGTGTTCCGGCCCTCTGGCCTCTTTCCGGCGCGGGGCTGACCATGAAAACCAAGATCTGGACCGTGGTCCTTCTGGCTGCGCTGGCGGTGTTTCCGCTGGTGGCGCCGATGATGGGCCTGGACTTCTACATTTCCTTCGTGCGGCGCGTGCTGATCTACGCGTTGGCGGCAACCAGCCTGAACCTCATCCTGGGGTATGGCGGCATGGTGGCGCTGGGCCACGCCGCGTTCTTCGGCGCGGGCGCCTACGCGGTGGGCATCCTGGCCATGTCGGGCGTCACGTCCGCGCTGGTGTCCTGGCCGGTGGCGATGCTGCTGGCGGGCGTGCTGGCCTGCATCACGGGCGCGATCTCGCTGCGCACGCGCGGCGTGTACTTCATCATGATCACGCTCGCGTTCGCGCAGATGCTGTTCTACATCTTCATCTCATTGCGCCAGTACGGCGGTGAAGACGGGTTGAACCTGCCGGGCTATTCCACCCTTCCGGGCATCGATCTCGCCCACGATGTCAGTTTCTATTACCTGGTGCTGGTGCTGTTTGCGCTGCTGATGTGGGCCTTCGGCCGTGTGGTCGCCTCGCGCTTCGGCATGGCGCTGCAGGGCATCCGTGAGAACGAATCGCGCATGGAGTCCATGGGTTACCCCGTCTACCGCATCAAGCTCGTGGCCTTCACGCTGAGCGGCGCGGCCGCCGGCCTGGCGGGCGCGCTGCTTGCCAACCACAACCTGTTCATTTCGCCCAGCCTCATGCACTGGACCCAGTCGGCCAACCTGCTGATCATGGTCCTGGTGGGCGGCATCGGCCTGCGCTACGGCGGCGTGGCCGGCGCAGTCGTGATGCTGACGCTGGAAGAAGTGCTGCGGCTGTGGACCGAATACTGGCACCTGCCCCTGGGCGTGCTGCTGCTCTGCGTGGTGTTTGGCGCGCCGCGCGGACTGGTCGGCCTGTTCGGGCCGCTGTTCAGCGGGCGCGCTGCCCCGCAATCCGGCAAGGTGGGCTCATGAGCACTCCGATGAATCCCACGACCCGCGCGACCGGCACGCACGCCTTGCAGGCGCGCGGACTGGTCCGCCGCTTTGGCGCCCTGGTGGCCACCGACAACGTGTCGCTGTCGCTGGAGCCAGGCGAGATCCACGCCCTGATCGGCCCCAACGGCGCTGGCAAGTCCACGCTGATCCACCTGCTGTCGGGCACGCTGTCCGCCGACGCCGGCACGCTGGAGGTGGACGGCCGCGACGTCACCGCGATGAACGCGCACCAGCGCGTGGCGGCGGGGCTGTCGCGGTCCTACCAGATCACCAATATCTTCAAGCAGTCCAGCGTGCTGGATAACCTGGTGCTCGCCGTGCAGGCCCATGCCGGCAGCAGCTTCCGATTCTGGAAGCCGCGCGCCGCGGAGTCGGCCCTGTATGAACAGGCGCGGGAACTGGCGCGCGAATGCGCCATCGACGCCAGCCTGCTTGGCCGCGCCGCGGGCACGCTGCCGCACGGCGAACAGCGCAAGGTGGAATTTGCGCTGGCGCTGGCGGCTCGGCCCAAGGTGCTGCTGCTGGACGAGCCCATGGCGGGCATGGGGCCGGACGAGACCGTCCGGCTGACCGAACTGATCGAATCCATGCGGGGACGCGCCGCAATGCTGCTGGTTGAACATGACATGCAGGCGGTCTTCCGTCTTGCCGACCGCCTGTCCGTGCTGGTGTACGGCCGGGTCATCGCCTCGGGCACGCCGGACGAGATCCGCGCCAACCCGGAAGTGCGCCAGGCCTATCTGGGCGACGAGGAGACCGTGTGATGCTGGCCATCGAATCGGTAAAGAGCGGCTACGGCGCCAGCCAGGTGCTGTTCGGCGTGGACCTGGAAATCGGCGCGGGCCAGGTCGTGACCCTGCTGGGCCGCAATGGCATGGGCAAGACCACGCTGCTGCGCACCCTGTTCGGGCAGCTGCCGCTGCGCGGGGGCAAGATCCATTTCGCGGGGCAGGACATCAGCGGCTGGAGCCCAGATCGCATCGCGCGGGCGGGGGTGGCCATTGTTCCGGAAGGCCGCCAGTGCTTTCCCAACCTGACCGTGCGCGAGCATCTGACGGCATTCGTCGCCGGGCGCAACCCGGACATCGGCGAGCCGTGGACGCCCGATCGCGTGTTCGAACTGTTTCCCCGGCTGGCCGAGCGCGCACGCAACATGGGCAACCAGTTGTCGGGGGGCGAGCAGCAGATGCTGGCCATCGGCCGCGCGCTGGTCACCAATCCGCGGCTCCTGATCCTGGACGAAGCCACCGAGGGGTTGGCGCCAAAGATCCGGGAAGAAATCTGGCATTGCCTGGCGCGCCTGCGGCAAGCGGGGCAGACCATTCTGGTGATCGACAAATATGTCGAAAGGTTACTGAGCCTGGCCGATCGCCATGTCATCCTGGAACGCGGCAAAGTGGTCTGGACGGGCGATTCCCAAGCACTGGATTCGGACCGCAGCCTCTGGGAACGCTACCTCGGCGTGTAGCCGGCGTGTCGCAATAAAGCTGCAAATCGGGACGGCGAGTGGTAACAGTCACTGATATAAAACGCAATAAATCAAGATATATATTGCTCGCGTGAAACTTAGGGTGTCTCGATCGCATCCAGACGTTTGCACCTGTATCAATAAACCCCACCGCCATCTACACTAGCCGCGCCGGCTCGCCCGCATGGGGCGCCGGCGCTCAGGCTCATGGCTCAAAAGGCGGGGCATCAGCACGGCAGGGCGCCTCGTACGGCCAAAGCACCCCACCTGCGTCCCCTTTTTCGCGCGTGATATCGCATCAGGCTGTCAGGAAGACTTCGCATGGCGAAATGGGGATTGCGCAGGAAATCACTAATGGCGCTGCTGTTGGCGTGTCTGGTCGCCTTGGCGCCGGCCGCGCTGATCGGCTGGCAGGTGCTGGACGGCGTGCGCGAGCACTTCGGCCGCGCCTTTGCCGACAATTTCACGCAATTGAATCGCCAGCGGATCCTGGCCCCGGTGTCGCGCGAACTCGCGCTGTCGCAGCGCCTGGCCGACAGCGAGGTCACGCGCCGCTGGCTTCGCAATGAAAACGATCCCGCCGCGCGCGAGCTGTTCTTCCGCGAGGCCGACGGCTACCGCCGCGACCTGCTGGGCGGCGCGTATTTCATCGCCAGCGCCGCCTCGGGCAATTACTACTTCAACGACGACAAGCCGCTGTCCGAGACGCCGCGCTACACGCTCAGCCCCAGCGCGGCCGACGACGGCTGGTTCTACGCGACCATCAAGTCTGCCGCCCGCTACAACATCAACGTCAATCCGGACCTGAAGTTGCAGACGACCAAGGTCTGGATCAACGTGCAGATCCGTGACGGCGAGAAGGTCATGGGCCTGACGGGCGCCGGGCTGGATGTGGGCGGGTTTCTGAAGGAATTCGTGAACAGCGGCCAGCCGGGCGTCACGCCCATCATCGTGGACGAGGAAGGCGCGATCCAGGCGCACATGAACCCCGCGCTGATCGCCTACAACTCGGGTGCGGGCGGGGCCAGCGGCAAAGGCATGGTCTTCAGCCTGCTGGACGAGGGCCAGGGCCGCGCCGAGCTGCTGTCCGCCATGCACGCCGCCCAGGCGGACCCGCAGTCGGTGCAATCGGCCTGGGTCAAGATGGACGGCGTGCGCCAACTGGTGTCGGTGGCGTACATGCCGGAGCTGCATTGGCACGTGCTGACCGTGGTCGACCTGGGCGCCGCCCGGGTGCTGGATACGGGCTGGCTGTGGCCGGCCGCGATCGGCCTGGTGGTGCTGTTTGCGGCGATGCTGCTGTGCTTTGGCTACGCCATCGAACGTCTGATGCTGCGCCCCTTGCGCCGCCTGCAGCAGTCCGCCCGGGCGATCGCCGACGGCAGCTACGACGTGCGCCTGCCGCCGGGCGGCCAGGACGAGATCGGCGACCTGAGCCGGGC
>JAEYVD010000069.1 GCA_023432075.1 Pseudomonadota bacterium
CCCTTGTACGGGATGTGCATGATCTTGGTGCCGGCCATGCGGTTGAACAGGATGCCGGCCAGGTGCGACGACGCGCCATTGCCGGACGAGGCGTAGCTCAGCTTGTCCGGGTTCTTCTGGGCGTAGGCGATCAGTTCCTGCAGGTTGTTGGCGGGCACCGACGGGTTCACCACCAGGATGTTGGGCAGGTGACCGATGCGGATGATGGGCGCGAAGCTGGTCTCGGGGTTGTAGTTCTGCTTTTTGTACAGGCTGACGTTGATGGCCAGCGGGCCGGACGTGCCGAACAGGATGGTGTAGCCGTCGGGCTTGGCCGAGGCGACATATTCAGAGCCGATGTTGCCGCCCGCGCCGCTGCGGTTTTCGACGATGACGTTCTGCTTGAGCGGCTCGCGCAGCTTTTCGGCCAGGCGGCGCGCCAGCGCGTCGGTGGGGCCGCCCGGCGGAAAGGGCACCACCAGCGTGACCGGCCGGGCCGTGGGGAAGGCGTCTGCCGCCACGACGGGCGTGGCGGCGATGGCGGCGGCCGCCAGGAACAGGGGGGCAAAATAGCGTTTCATGCGTGTCTCCAGTGGATGACGCGCCGGCTGTGCCGCCGGCGTCGGGTTAGAGCGGAAAGCCCTGACAGGCGCTACAGCGCGTAGTGCAGGATGGCTTGGCAGGCCGCGCTTTCGTCAGGGGGGATGGCGTAGGGATCGCGCGGCGCCAGGCGGTGCAGCAGCACCTGGTCGGCCAGCCGTGCGCGAGTTTCCAATCCCGCGCCGGTGGCTTCCCACCGCAGCGCGGCCATGGATACGGCGTGATAAAGCAGCGACGCGGCCTGGCGGGCCAGCTGCGCATGGTCGCCCTGCGCGGCGTGTTCCGCCAGCGCATAGGTCTTTTCCAGGGCGCTGGCCTGCGTGCTGGCCAGTTCGGGCGGGCAGGGCGTGCCGTCCGCCAGCAGGCGGTCGATGTGGCTGCGCAGCGCCGGCAGGGAGTTTTCCTTCTTGATGGCGCGCAGCACGTCCAGCGCGACGATGTTGCTGGTGCCTTCCCAGATCGAGCCCAGATGCGCGTCGCGCACCAGGCGCGGCTCGGTCCATTCCTCGATGTAGCCGCAGCCGCCGCGCACTTCCATGGCGTCGCCCGTGACCTTGCGCGCGTCGCGGCACGCGCGGAACTTGATCAGCGGCGTCAGGATCCGGGCCAGCGCGGGGTCGGCCGCGCCCTGGTCGGCGTCGGCCAGCGCACGCGCCGTCTGGAACATGACGCTGCGCGCCTGTTCGGCCCACACGATCATCTTGACGAGCTGGCGCTGCATGAGCGGCATGTCGATCAGCCGCTTGCCGAACGCGCGGCGGTGCTGCGACACGTAGATGGCCTCGGTGACCGCGCGGCGCATCAGGCCCGCGGCGCGCATGCCGTTGGACAGGCGCGAGTTGTTGATCATGTCGGCCATGTGCTTGAAGCCCCGGCCGCGTTCGCCCACCAGCCAGGCGACGGCGCCCTCCAGGCGGATTTCGCCGCTGGCCATCGAGCGCGTGCCCAGCTTGTCCTTCAGGCGCAGGATGCGGTAGTGATTGTGCGTGCCGTCGGCCAGGTCGCGCGGCAGCAGAAAGAGCGACACGCCCTTCAGTCCCGCGTCCGGTTCGCTGCGCGCCAGCACCATCGCAAAGCCCGCGTCAGGGTTCGAGCAGAACCACTTGTCGCCGTGGATGCGCCAGGTGCCGTCGTCCTGCGGCTGGGCGGTGACCTCGGTGGCGCTGACATCCGAGCCCGCGCCCTGTTCGGTCATGAACATGGCGCCCTGGCGCAGCGTGTCGAAATCCTGCGAAGTCACCAGCGGCAGCACGCGCTCGACCAGCGCGGGATCGCCGAACTTGCGCAGGGTGCGCGCCAGCGAGTCGGTCATGCTGACGGGGCAGCACAAGCCGAATTCGGCCTGCACGAAAAGATGGCTGAGCGCGTACTTGGCCGCGGCGGGCATGGGCTCGGGCCAGCCCAGCACGCCGCCCCGGTGGGACAGCGCCGCCAGGCCGAATTCGCTGTAGGCCAGACGTTCAAGTTCGACGTAGGCAGGATGCTTGTCGATGCGCGATTCGTCCGTGCCGGCGCGGCTGCGCACCGACAGCGTGGGCGGGTGCTTGTCGGCAACCGACGCCAGTTCGTCCATGACGCCGCCGGCCAGTTCGCCAAGCCGGCTCAGGTGCGGCAGCAGGTGTGCATGCAGCTCGGCCGGCAGGTAGCGCCGGCTCAGCGCCTCGGCGTAGGGGTCGGCATCGAACAGATTCAGCCCCCGGGAGTCCGGGACGGGCGTGGCGGTGGCGGCAACAGGCAAGACGGGCGTATCCATGACGGCATCCGGGTCGAGGCGGGAGATGCCCTATGTTGCGGGGGTTGATTCATCTACTCAAATACTGTTTTGATGTAGATCAATCCAAAATAAATATAGATATGCCCAAAGGAGGGACGCATGGATCTTGAACCGCGTCTGCTGCGCTACTTCATCGCCGTGGCCGAAGAGCGCCATTTCAGCCGGGCGGCGGCGCGCCTGCATATTTCGCAGCCGCCGCTCAGCTACGCGATCCGCCAACTGGAAGAGAACATCGGCGCGCGCCTGCTAGCCCGCACCAGCCGGCACGTCGAGCTGACCGACGCCGGCCAGGCGCTGTACCACGAAGCGGTGATCCTGCTGCGCCAGGCCGAGGAGGTCCGCACGCTGGTGCGCCAGGTGGACGCGGGCCTGCGCGGCCGGCTGCGCATCGGCTTCGTGGGATCCATGCTGTATCGCGGGCTGCCCGCGCTCTTGAACGTCATGCGCAAGGAATTGCCCGACGTGGAACACGTGCTAACCGAACTGAATTCGCACGACCAGATCGAGGCGGTGCGGCGCGGCGAGCAGGACCTGGGCTTCATCCACGCCAATCCGGTGCCGGACGGCGTGCAGGCGCGCGACCTGATGGCCGAGCCCTTCGTGGTGTGCCTGCCCGACGCGCATCCGCTGGCCGATCGCCAGACCCTGCGGCTGACGGAACTGGCGCGGGACGACTTCGTCTTTTTCGCGCGCGCGGCGTCGCCCAGCTATTACGAAACGGTATTAGCCATGTGCGTGTCGGCCGGCTTCATGCCGGCGATCCGGCACGAGGTGCGCCACTGGCTGAGCGTGGCGTCGCTGGTGTCGCAGGGCTTGGGGGTGTCGATCGTGCCGGCCTGCCTGTCGCGCAGCGGGCTGGCGGGCACGCGGTTCATCGCGTTTGAGCACGATGCGCGCTCGATCAGCCAGGTGATCTGGCCGGACGCGGCGCGTTCGCCCTTGCAGGAGCGCGCGGTGGCGCTGGTGGCGCAGGCGTTTGCGCCGTTGCAACCATCGGCCGCGGCCCCTGCAAGGGCCTGAGGATCAGCGGCACACGACGGGCTTGTTGCGGTTCAGGAGGATGCGGTGTTCGACGTGGCTGCGCACCGCGCGCGACAGCACCAGGGATTCGATGTCGCTGCCCACCTGGGTCAGGTCTTGCGCCGTCATCGTGTGGTCGACGCGTTCGATGTCCTGGTCGATGATCGGGCCTTCGTCCAGGTCCGACGTCACGTAGTGGGCCGTGGCGCCGATGATCTTCACCCCGCGCGCATGCGCCTGGTGGTAAGGGCGCGCACCCTTGAAGCTGGGCAGGAAGCTGTGGTGAATGTTGATCGCGCGGCCGGTCAGGGCACGGCACATGTCGGCCGACAGGATCTGCATGTAGCGGGCCAGCACGACCAGGTCGATGTTGGCCTCGTCGACGATCTTGAGCACCTGCTTTTCCTGTTCCAGCTTGGTGTCGGGCGTGACCGGCAGGTAGTGGAATGGAATGTTGTAGGTCGCGGCCAGGCCGGCGTAGTCGTTGTGGTTCGAGACGATGGCCGCCACTTCGGCATGCAGGTGGCCGCTGTGCACGCGGAACAGCAGGTCGTTCAGGCAGTGGCCCTGCTTGCTGACCATGATGAGCAGGCGCTCCTTGCGGCGCGCATCGTGCAGCTTGAGCTCCATGCCGTAGTCGGCGGACATCGCGTCCAGGCGAG
>JAEYVD010000091.1 GCA_023432075.1 Pseudomonadota bacterium
ACCGACAGGGCCGTGCGGACCCACGACAGCGTAGCCGCCTCCACGGGCAGCAGGCAGGCATCGAAGCGGCGCAGGGACAAGGCCGAGGCGCGCAGCCAGACCGTGCTGGCCTGCTGCCCGGCGCATTCGGGAAGCTGGGGGAACAGGCGGGGATGCCCGGCGCGCAGGCTCTGGCCCTGATGGCGTCGCAACCATTGCTGCAGCCAGGGGCCATGCCCGGGGATCAATACGACGGCGCAATCGTAAGTGTCACGCATCGGCTTTTCCTCTCTTTCCAAGGATGAGCGGAAAGGCTACGCGAGCATCTCGGGGTAGGAAAAGACGCGCCAGCCACAATACGGCAACTACGCACTGGCAAAAAACACACCGCACAAAGCACAAGGCGGCCCGAAGGCCGCCTTGCTTGATCCCCGTTGCGGGAGCCGGACTCAGTGCGAGTTGCGGCCCTGACGCAGACGGCGTGCGGCGGCAGCCTGAGCGGCCAGCATGGCCAGCTCGGCTTCGACCACGGCGATGTCCTCGCTGCTCTTGGCATTGCTCAAGGCCTCTTCGGCCTTCTTGCGTGCCTCGACAGCGCGGGCTTCGTCCAGGTCGGCAGCACGGATGGCCGTATCGGCCAATACCGTCACGCTGCCCGGCTGCACTTCCAGAATGCCCCCGGCGACGAAGATGTTTTCCTCGCTTTCGTCGGCACGGACGATCTTGACCGTCCCGGGGCGGATGCGCGAAATGAGCGGGGTGTGCCCGGGCAGAATGCCCAGCTCGCCCGACTCGCCAGGCAGGACCACGAACTTCGCCTCACCGTTGAAGATCGCTTCCTCCGCGCTGACCACATCGACATGCAGGGTAGCCATAATGGTTCCTTATTGCAGTTTCTTGGCCTTCTCGAAGGCCTCATCAATCGAGCCAACCATGTAGAAGGCCTGCTCGGGCAGCGCATCGCACTCGCCTTCGACGATCATCTTGAAACCACGGATGGTTTCGGCCAGCGGCACGTACTTGCCCGGCGAACCGGTAAACACTTCGGCCACGTGGAAAGGCTGCGACAGGAAGCGCTGGATCTTACGAGCACGCGCCACGGCCTGCTTGTCTTCCGGCGACAGTTCGTCCATGCCCAGAATGGCGATGATGTCGCGCAGTTCCTTGTAGCGCTGCAGCGTCTGCTGCACGCCACGGGCCACCTGGTAGTGCTCTTCGCCCACGACTTGCGGGTCGAGCTGGCGGCTGGAGGAGTCGAGCGGATCGACGGCCGGGTAGATACCCAGGGCGGCGATGTCACGCGACAGCACGACGGTCGAGTCCAAATGCTGGAAGGTCGTGGCAGGCGACGGGTCGGTCAAGTCGTCCGCAGGGACGTACACGGCCTGGATCGAGGTGATCGAGCCGGTCTTGGTCGAGGTGATGCGCTCTTGCAGCTTGCCCATTTCCTCGGCCAGCGTGGGCTGGTAACCCACGGCGGACGGCATACGGCCCAGCAGTGCGGACACTTCGGTACCGGCCAGCGTGTAGCGGTAGATGTTGTCCACGAAGAACAGGATGTCGCGGCCTTCGTCACGGAACTTCTCGGCCATCGTCAGGCCGGTCAGCGCCACGCGCAGACGGTTGCCGGGAGGTTCGTTCATCTGACCGAACACCATGGCGACCTTGTCCAGAACGTTCGACTCTTCCATTTCGTGGTAGAAGTCGTTGCCTTCACGGGTACGCTCACCCACGCCGGCAAACACCGACAAACCGCTATGCTGCTTGGCGATGTTGTTGATGAGTTCCATCATGTTCACGGTCTTGCCCACGCCGGCGCCGCCGAACAGGCCGACCTTGCCGCCCTTGGCGAACGGGCACACCAGGTCAATAACCTTGATGCCGGTTTCCAGCAGTTCCACCGACGGCGACAGTTCGTCGAAACGGGGAGCGGCTTGGTGGATACCACGCTTTTCGTCGTGCTGGATCGGGCCGGCTTCGTCGATGGGACGACCCAGCACGTCCATGATGCGGCCCAGCGTGCCGGTGCCGACGGGCACCGAGATCGGGGCGCCCGTGCCGGTGACCTTCATGCCGCGGCGCAGGCCGTCGCTGGAGCCCAGCGCAATGGTACGCACCACGCCGTCGCCCAGCTGTTGCTGCACTTCCAGCGTCAGACCCTTTTCGGCGAACGAGGAACCCTCGTCGGCCAGAGTAAGCGCTTCATAGATCTTGGGCATTTGATCGCGGGGGAACTGAATATCCACCACGGCGCCGATGCACTGAACGATGGTTCCGTTGCTCATGTCGATTCCTTGCTTGATAGCTTTTGACGGGATGCTGCCTGCCTCAAACGGCGGCAGCGCCCCCTACGATTTCCGAAATTTCTTTGGTGATCGCGGCCTGACGGGTCTTGTTGTAGACCAGTTGCAGATCGCCGATGACCTTCTTGGCGTTGTCCGACGCCGCCTTCATGGCGACCATCCGGGCCGACTGCTCCGAAGCCATGTTCTCGGCCACGGCTTGGTACAGCAGGCCTTCAACGTAACGCTGCAGCAGGTCGTCGATCACGCTACGGGCGTCGGGTTCGTAGATGTAATCCCAGCTGTATTCCGACTTCACTTCCGAGGTCTTGGCCAGGCTTTCGGCGCCCGTCTGGTACGGATCTTCCAAACCGCTGGCCAGCGGCAGCAGACGCAGGAACAGGGGCTCTTGCTTCATCGTGTTGACGAAGCGGGTCGAGGCCACGTACAGCGCGTCGATACGGCCTTCCAGGTAGGCGTCCAGCTGCACCTTGATCGCGCCCAGCAGGCGGTCCAGTTGCGGCTTGTCGCCCAGTTGCACTTCCTGGGAAACCAGTTTGGCGCCGATACGGGTCAGCACACCCACGCCCTTGTTGCCGAAAGCGGTCGCTTGCACGGCGATGCCGTTTTTCTCGAACTCTTTCAGCTTGGCCAACGTCACGCGGGTGATGTTGGTGTTCAAGCCGCCGCACAAACCCTTGTCGGTCGTCACCATGACCACGCCGACCGCCTTGATTTCGCGTTCGACCAGGTACGGGTGGCTGTACTCGGGATTGGCCTGCATCAGGTGCGCAGCAATCTCGCGCACCTTGGTGGCGTACGGACGGCCAGCACGCATCCGTTCCTGCGCCTTGCGCATCTTGGATGCGGCGACCATTTCCATCGCCTTGGTGATCTTGCGCGTGTTTTGCACGCTCTTGATCTTGGTTCGGATTTCCTTAATTCCGGGCATTGCGCTTTCCTGTGAAGACTGGCCGATGGGTTCCGCTCGCGCCTCAACCATCCGGGAAGGATGGGTGAGGCGCCTTGGACGCCTAACCCATCACTTTCTTAAAAAGCACCGTGCTTCTTGAATTCCTGAACGGCGGCGGCCAGTTCGGCCTCGTCGTCCTTGGACAGTTCCTTGGTGTCTTCGATGCGCTGGATCAGGGCCGCGTGCTTGGCCTTGAGCTGATCCTTCAGCGACTTCTCGAACGACAGCACTTGGGCCACGTCCACGTCATCCAGGTAGCCGTTGTTGACCGTGTACAGCGTGACGGCCAGTTCCCACACCTGCAGCGGCTGGTATTGCGGCTGCTTGAGCAGTTCCACGACGCGCTTGCCGCGCTCGAGCTGGCGGCGGGTCGCGTCGTCCAGGTCGGAGGCGAACTGTGCGAAGGCGGCCAGTTCACGGTACTGCGCCAGGTCGGTACGGATACCGCCGGACAGCTTCTTGACGACCTTGGTCTGGGCAGCGCCACCGACGCGGGACACCGAGATACCGGCGTTGATTGCGGGGCGGACACCGGCGTTGAACAGGTCGGTTTCCAGGAAGATCTGGCCGTCGGTGATCGAGATCACGTTGGTCGGAACGAAGGCCGACACGTCGCCTGCCTGGGTTTCGATGATCGGCAGCGCGGTCAGCGAGCCGGTCTTGCCCTTGACGGCGCCTTCGGTGAACTTCTCGACGTACTCTTCGTTGACGCGAGCGGCACGCTCGAGCAGACGCGAGTGCAGGTAGAACACGTCGCCCGGGTAGGCTTCGCGGCCCGGCGGACGGCGCAGCAGCAGCGAGACCTGGCGGTAGGCCCAGGCTTGCTTGGTCAGGTCGTCATAGACGATCAGGGCGTCTTCGCCGCGATCGCGGAAGTATTCGCCCATCGTGCAGCCGGCGTAGGCGGCCAGGTACTGCATGGCGGCGGAGTCGGAAGCCGAGGCGGCCACGACGATGGTGTATTCCATCGCGCCGTGCTCTTCGAGCTTGCGGACCACGTTGTTGATCGTCGACGCCTTCTGGCCGATAGCGACGTACACGCAGGTGACGCCCTTGCCCTTCTGGCTGATGATCGTGTCGACGGCCACGGCGGTCTTGCCGGTCTGGCGGTCGCCAATGATCAGTTCGCGCTGGCCACGGCCGATGGGAACCATCGAGTCGATAGCCTTGATGCCGGTTTGCAGCGGCTGCGACACCGAGCGGCGGGCGATAACGCCAGGCGCCACTTTTTCGATGATGTCGGTGGCCTTGGCGTTGACCGGGCCCTTGCCGTCGATCGGCTCGCCCAGCGTGTTGACCACGCGGCCTTTCAGTTCCGGACCAACCGGAACTTCCAGAATGCGGCCGGTCGTCTTGACCTGGTCGCCTTCGGAAACGCCGGTGTAGTCGCCGAGAATAACGGCGCCGACGGAATCACGCTCGAGGTTGAGCGCCAGACCGAAAACGTTGTTGGGGAATTCGAGCATTTCGCCCTGCATCACGTCCGACAGGCCGTGGATGCGGGTAATACCGTCGGTCACGGACACGACGGTGCCCTGAGTACGGACATCAGCCGAAGCGCCCAGGCCCTCGATGCGGCTCTTGAGCAGTTCGCTGATCTCGGAGGGATTGAGTTGCATATTGACTCCTGGAATCCTGTTAGTAGCCTTAAGCGGCGAGCTGATCGCGCATGCGGACCAATTGGGCTTGTACGGAAGTATCGAGCACCTGGTCGCCGACTGCCACGCGCACGCCGCCGATCAACGACGGGTCGACGGTAACGCTGGGCTTGAGCTTGAGGCCGAATTTTTGTTCGAGCGCGGCGACCAGATCCTTGACCTGGGCATCGCTCAGCTCGAACGCGCTGGTGATTTCCGCCTGCGCCGTGCCTTCGTGACGATTCCGCAGCGCGACGAATTGCGAGGCGATCTCGGGCAGCAGCAGCAGCCGGTCGTTTTCGACCAGCAGCTCGATGAAATTACGGGCGGCTTGCGGAAAATCGGCCTTAATCAGGCCGGTAAACAGTTCGACGCGCTGCTTGTCGCCCAGACGCGGATCGGCCATGGCCTCGCGCACGTCGGGGTTGGAGGCGACCTGCGACATTTCGCTGACCAGGTCGGCCCACGCCAGCAAACCGGCCTTGTCGTCGCGCGCTGCGCTGAAGAGCGCTTCAGCGTAGGGCCGGGCAACAGTGGAAAGTTCAGCCATGACGGTCCCGGATTAGAGCTGCGCGCGGAGCTGGTTCAGCAGCTCGGCGTGTGCGCGGGCGTCAACCTCGCGCTTGAGGATCTGTTCAGCACCCTTGACGGCCAGCGCGGCGACGTCGTCGCGCAACGCTTCGCGGGCGCGCTGGACTTCCTGCGCGGCATCCTGGGCAGCCTGCGCCACGATGCGGGCACGTTCGGCTTCCGCTTCGCGGCGGGCCTGCTCGATCAGGGAGGCGGCTTGCTTCTCGGCCTCGATGATGCGTGCGTGGTTTTCGGACTTGGCAGAAGCCTCGATCAGACTGACGCGCGCCTGGGCTTGAGCCAGGTCGGCTTTGCCCTTCTCGGCGGCGGCCAGGCCGTCGGCGATTTTTTGGCGGCGCTCGTCCATCGCCTTCGTCAGGGGAGGCCACACGAATTTCATCGTGAACCAGCCCAGAACGAAGAACACGAGCATCTGGAAAATGATCGTCGCGTTCAGATTCACGGTCGTTCCTTTAACACCTTTCGGCTCCGACCGCACCCGGAAAGGGGCGTCGCGGAGCACTCGATACTTTGCTGACCGGCGATGGAGCCGTTGCTCTCATCGCCGCCAGCGTCATGACCCACCTATTTGCCGGCGGGCGGTGCCTTAGCCGACGAACGGGTTGGCGAAGGCGAACAGCATGGCGATACCCACGCCGATCAGGAATGCCGCGTCGATCAGGCCAGCCAGCAGGAACATCTTCGTTTGCAGAGCGTTCATCAGTTCAGGCTGACGAGCCGAAGCTTCCAGATACTTGCCGCCCATCAGTGCGATGCCGATGCAAGCGCCGATAGCGCCCAGACCGATGATAAGACCGCAAGCGAGGGCAACGAAAGCGACGTTGGTCATGACAACTCCTTGGTTAGAAATCTGAAGTCAAAAATTGAAAAATAAGAGGTACAGCTCAATGCAAGATAATCTTGCTATCCGGTGCCGGCCGGGTGGCCGACGCCGGAAATTCGGGGGATCAGTGGCCTTCGTGAGCCTGGCCGAGATACACCAGCGTCAGCATCATGAAGATGAAGGCCTGGAGCAGAACGATCAGGATGTGGAAGATTGCCCAGATCGAGCCGGCCAGGATGTGGCCGATGCCCAAGCCGATGCTGGCGCCGTTGAAGCCGGTCCAGGCGCCGCCCAGGAGGGCGATCAGCATGAAGATCAGTTCGCCGGCGAACATGTTGCCGAACAACCGCATGCCCAGCGACACGGACTTGGCGGCGTATTCGATCAGGTTCAGCAGCAGGTTGAACGGGGCCAGCACGATGGCGCCCAGGCCATGCGCATGGAACGGCGCGGTGAACAGTTCTTTGACGAAACCGCCCGGCTTCTTGATCTTGATGCCGTAGTAGAACATCAGGAGCAGCACGCCCAGCGACATGCCCATCGGCACGTTCAGGTCGGCGGTCGGGAGGATGCGGTGGTAATAGAGGGGATCGCCGTGCTCAGCACCCAGGCCGGTCAGGCGCCAGATCGAGGGCAGCAGGTCGACGGGCAGCAGGTCCAGCGCGTTCATCAGGATGATCCAGAGGAACACGGTCAGGGCCAGCGGGGCGATGAAAAGACGGCTCTTGGCGTTGTGGACGATGCCCTTGGCCTGATCGTCGACCATGTCGACGATCATTTCCACGAAGGCCTGGAAGCGGGAAGGAACACCGCTGGTCGCACGGCGGGCAGCGCGCCACAGGAAGAAAATGACGATCAGGCCCATCAGGCCGGACCAGAACAACGAGTCGTAATTGATGATGTCGAACTGAGCAATAGCGCTCTGTTTCTCACCGGTATTGTTCAGATGCACCAAGTGATGCTGAATATACGCGGATTGAGGCGACACGTCGCTGGCAGCAGCCATTTGAACCTATCCTATTTGCTGTATGCCCGGTCCTTGCGAACCGGACGATTCCACGATTTCGTTTGCCGCAACTTACTCGGCGCTAAGACAGCCTGCGGAACATCAGAAGCAGGAGATAGCCCTTCAATGTGAGTATCAGACCGAGCAACGCGGCGGGCCATACAAGCCAGTCATGCGTCACACGCGAAAGCAGCCACAACAGCAACGCCGTTGCGAACAACTTGATCAACTCACCAGAGAGAAAGGTAAAGGGACTAGCCTTACCGGCCCGAACGCTGACAGCCAGGCGCAATGCGAACAACGCATTGGGTATGAAATACGCTCCTGCCCCCGCCAGCGCCGACCAACCTGCCGCCGCCCCTCCGACAACCCCCGCTATTACTGCTGCTGCGAGCCCCATGGCGCCTTGCGCCGCCAATGCCAACA
>JAEYVD010000093.1 GCA_023432075.1 Pseudomonadota bacterium
TGCTGCATGACTTGACTGTTGTGCATCGATGCTGCCTCGATCAGGACACGTTGATGGCCAGACCGTGGTCGCGCCAACTGCTGTTGATATAGCCCGGCGCGTTTTCGAACCGGTTTTCCACCTGCACATTGCCTTCCGTGTCTTCGACGCGGCTGACCAGCATGTGCTGGCCGGCGGACAGTTCCACCGGCAGCGCGAACTGGCGCCAGGCGTACTTGCCAAGATCCGGTCCCACCAACGCGGCCTGTTTCCAGGTCTTGCCGCCGTCAATCGACACATCGACGCGCTTGACCGCATGCATGCCGCCAAAGGCGACGCCGCGCACCACGACCCGCCCGGCCTTCACCGGCTGGCCGTTTGCGCCCGGCGCGTTGATCCAGGACTTGGGCTCCATGACCCAGACCGACGGTTGGTCGGGGCTGGGCTTGGCGTCCATGGGCGTCAGGCGATAGCCGGTCTGCTGGATTTTCGCGGGGCTCTGTTCGGCGGTGAACGCCAGCCGCTTGATGTACTTGACGTTGTTCACGCCGGTGTAGCCCGGCACGATCAGGCGCAACGGGCCGCCGTGCGCCAGCGACAGCGGCTCGCCGTTCATCTCCCAGGCCAAGAGGGCGTCCTGCATCGCCTCGCGCGGCACCGAGCGTTCCACCAGCAGCGATTTGGGATCCAGACCTTCGGGGAGCACTTCGCCGCCGGTACCGGTCATGAAGGCAGGCGTGCCTTCCAGGCCGCCTAGGTGTTCGACAAGGGAGCGCACCGGTACGCCCGTCCACATCACACAGCCGGCCGCGCCCACTTCCCACGGCGTGCCGCTGGGCTTGTGCGGAAAGAACCCGCGGCCATTGCCCGAGCACTGCAACACGGTCGCCAGCGTTTCGATGCCCAGCGTCTTCAGTTCGCCCACGGTAAACGTGCGGGGCTGCTTGACGCCTTCGATCTCGACCTTCCAGGCATCGCGGTCGTTCAAGATCGCGGCGTCCGGCGGCGGCAGGTTGTTGCGGACGTACAGCTGGCGCGACGGCGTGATGACGCCATCGCCGAACGCGCTGCGGCGGGTTTCGATGGTGTTGGCGCTGTGCACGATGACGCTGTCGGCGTCTTTCCAGGCCGCGTAAGGCGGCAACGGCTTGGCGGCGGTTGCGGCGGGGGCCGCGGCTGGCGCTGCGCCTGCGGGCTTGGCGGGCGCATCGCTGGCGCGCGCAATGCCGGCGGCGCCCAGCCCGGCCGCGGCCAGGGCGCTGGCGCTGCCAGCCAGCATGCGACGGCGCGCGGGGTTGCGTGGGGTTGTCTCCATGGCTTGCCTCTCTGGTTGCCGCGTCCCGCGGAACAGGCGCGGTGTTGTGCTTATGGACGGCCCAGCGCTTGCGGCCTTCCGCATCATCGGCAATGCCCCTCTTTATGTCAACGGGTTCTAAAGAACTATAGGTTTGTGGACATTTCAGATATAAGAGTTTTGGATACTTGGTCGGGCAAGCCCACGACAAACGGCGCGAACGCGCGCGTTGACGCCTTGCATCCCCTGTTGCGTCTGCGCAGAACCCGGCGCTAATCTGGTGATTCAGGGCGCTGACTTCCATGGAGGTCGTCATGAACACGTTCATCTTTCCCTGTTTGGCCATCATGGCCGCCGGCGTCTGCGTAAGCGTTTCCGCGCAGACCGTCACGCCGCTCAAAGGGCAATCCCCCGAACTGACTCAGCAGGACATTGCCGCATGCCAGTCGCAAACCGGCACCGCGGCCAGTACCAGCCCGGACACGCCTCAGGCCGGTGGCCGTGCGCGCGGCGCCGCGGCTGGTGCGGCGGCGGGCGCCGTCGTGGCGGGCGCGCGCGGGCGGCAGCATGAGGAGGTCTACGACCGCGTGGACGACGACACCAAGCAGGCGTACCGGCAGAACCAGGCAAAGGACGCAGCTGCGGCGGGAATGGTGGTGGGCGGGTCGCGGCAACGTCAGGACCGGCGTCAAGACCGCGCCAATCAGAGCCAGCAGAATGCGGCCGCGTCTTCCGCGTATGCAACCTGCCTGCAGCAGCGGGGGTATCAGGTGGCGCCTTGAGCCGGTCGCGTGCGTTGACCGTGCCGCGCGGGCAAAAAGGGGTAGCGGCGCTTAAGGCGCGGGCTTACCTTGCAGGTAATCGTCCACCGCGCTGCCGACGGTCGGATGGAAGCGATCGTCGCTGAACAGCCGCGACAGCTCGAAGCGCTTGAGCTTGTCCCGCACGGGATCCTTCATTTCCGCGAAGTGCAGCGCGATCCCTTCGCGCGACAGGTGTTCGCACAGTTCGCGCAGCATGTCCGCAGAGGTGACGTCGACACTGGTCACCGGTTCGGCAGCCACCACCACGCGCCGTACGGGCGTGGGCGATGCCTCCACGGCTTCAAGCAGGCGCTCCTGGAAGAGTTCGGCATTGGCGAAAAAGAGCGGGGCGTCCCAGCGGAACAGGACCAGCCCGTCGATCAGCGTGGCATGCGGATAACGCTTCAGGTCGTGATAGCCGCGCAGATTCGGCACGCGGCCCAGCACCGCGAAGTGGGGGCGCCATCCGTCCCACAGGAATTCAATGATGGCGATGACGACCGCCAGGCAAATGCCGGGGATCGCACCGAAGACGGCGACACCCGCAAAACACAGCATGGACAGCCAGAATTCCCATTGCTGGATGCGGTAGATGCGCCGCAGATCCTTGAACTCGAACAGGCCGATGGCCGCGGCGATCACCACCGCGGCCAGCGCGCTGTTGGGCAGGTGCCGCAGCAGGTTCGGCGCGGCGATCAGCAGCGCGGCGACGGCCAGCGCGCCGACGACGCCGGTGAGCTGCGTGCGCGAGCCGGCTGCCTCGGCCACCGGCGTGCGCGATGCGCTGCTGCTGATCGGAAAGCCCTGGAAAAAACCCGCCGCCAGGTTCGCGACGCCCAGTCCCACCATTTCCTGATTCGGATCCACGCGCGTGTTCGTGCGCGCCGCGTAGGTGCGCGACAGCACGCTGGTGTCGGCAAAGGCAATCAGCGCCACCGCGCAGCCGCCCAGCACGATCTTGACCAGATCGGCGTTGCTGAGCCAGGGCAAGGCAAAACTGGGCAAGCCTTGCGGAATCTCTCCCAGCACCTTGACGCCCCGGGCATCCAATCCGACGAGCTTGACCGCCAGCGTGGCAAGGATCACGGCGATCAGGATGCCTGGCACGCGATCAAAACGCTTTAGCACCAGGATCACGGCCAGGCTGGCCGCGCCCACAGCAAAGCTTGGCCAGTGGGCTTGTCCATCGGCGACGGCCAGCGCCAGCTGCTGCATTTCCCGCAATGGGCCGGCGTCGTTGATGGACAGGTCGAACAGCTTGGGCAACTGGCTGACCAGCACGGTCAACGCGATGCCGTTCATGTAGCCGTAGCGGATGGGTTTGGACAGCAGCTCTGTGATGAATCCCAGGCGCATCAAACCCATCACGATGCAAAACAGGCCCGAGACCACGGCCATCATGCTTGCTGCGGCGATGGCGCGCATGGGATCGCCGTTGGAGACGCTGAGCACGACGGCCAGGATGGGCGCCGCCAACGCGGAATCCGGTCCCAAAACCAGGATCCGGCTTGGACCGAACAGCGCATACGCCAGGAGCGGGATGATGGTGGCGTACAGGCCGTAGACGCCGGGTACGCCCGAGGCTTCGGCGTAAGCGATGCCCACCGGGACCAGCATGGTCGTCAGGACGAGGCCGGCGGCAATGTCCCTGGGCAGCCACGCCGCCTGGTAGGACGGCAACAGCGCCAGACCGGGCAGCCAGCGCAACCAGCGTGGCGCGGTCTTGGCGGGGGAGCGGGGCGGTTCGGTAGCCATGAAATCCCGGTAGGAAAGCGTGCGCTACAGGTTGTGGATGTTTCCGTGTTTCAGTGCGGAGAAGCAGAGCCTGAATCTTCCAACATCTCGCGCAGCCGGGCGCGGCGGCGCTCGAGGTCAGCGATCTGGCGCTCGACGGATGCCAACCGCCGGCGCTGCACCTCGGACGTCTCCGGGCACGCCGCCGCGCCTTCGATCAGCCGCATGCAATCGGGAAACCCGCGAATTTCCGCCAACGAGAAGCCGGCAGCGATGAGGCGCTGGATTTGCCTTACCTGCGTGACGGCGGTCGCGGGAAAGGTACGGTACCCATTGTCTGCCCGGGCCGAGAAAAGCAGACCTTGGTCGTCGTAATGGCGCAGCGACCGCAGGCTTGCGCCCGTTTTGCGGGCCAATTCGCCGATCGACATGGGGGTGTGAAGCACGGGCGTTTTCATGGGGGAAAGATTAGCAGATAGGCGCTTGACATTGACATCGGTGTGAGGGTTGAGACTGGCCGTCCTTTCCTATTTCGGATGCATCAGCATGCAACGCAGAACCTTTTTCCGCCGAGTGGCGGCGGCAGCCTTGTTCATCGCGGCTTCGGCGGCCGCGCACGCGCAGTCCAGGCAATACTCGGTCACCGCGCCCGATGGGGTGACGCTCGCCGTCCAGGAGGCCGGCACTGCCAATGGTCCGCCAGTGATCTTCGTGCACGGGTTGCTGGGCAGCCGCCTCAACTGGGAGGCCCAACTCGCCAGCCCGGCGCTGCAACGGTATCGGCTGATCACCTACGACCTGCGGGGCCATGGCCTGTCGGCTAAGCCGGCGGATGCGGCGGCGTATACCGACGGGCGACGCTGGGCCGACGATCTGGCCGCGGTGATGAAGGCGACCGGCGTCGCCCACCCCGTCGTCGTCGGCTGGTCGCTAGGCGCCGCGGTGACGACCAACTACCTCGCCACGTACGGCGATGCGGGGATTGCGGGCGCCGTCTATGTGGGTGGCGTGATCGAATTGGATGCGAAACAGATCGTGCAGCATCCCGCGCTGTACCGCGACATGGTGTCGTCCGACCTGAAAACCCATCTGGACGCGGAGCGCGAGTTCATCGGATTGTGCTTTGCGCAGCCGCCCGATGCCGACACGTTCCAACGGCTCCTGGCCAATGCCGCGATGGCGTCCTTCGACATGCAGGCCGCCGTGCAAGCCATGACGGTCGAGGCGGCGCGCGGCCTTGGCTCGGCGCGCAAGCCTCTGCTGCTGATCTACGGAGCAAAAGACGCGTTGGTCCAGCCTGCGCCGTCGATCCAGCGGGCGCGGCAACTGAACCCCCGCGTGAGGAGCACGGTATATGCGGCATCCGGGCATGCGCCGTTCATGGAGGAGGCGGAAAGGTTCAACCGGGACTTGGCTGCGTTTGTGGACAACGTCGTCCCGCGCTGACAGGCGGAAGCGCGCCGGGGCTTCTTGCCAAATGTTGCTTGTTGCGAGGCAGCATCGCCTGCTATCTTCGAGCCCGAAAGCGCGTTTGCCCTGATTTGGACATCACCATGCCCGCCACCCAGCCCCTGATTCCCGACTCGCAACCCGCGCGGTCCACCGACACGCTGGGTTGCTCGGCCAGCAAGCTGGCGTTGGACCAGGAGTTCCATGGCGGCGGGCTGACGTTTTATCGCAAGCGCACCCACAACGATCACTTCGGCAGTGTGGAGACACCCGCGTCCGATCGCGGCTTTCTCGTGGGCGTGGCGCTGCAGGGCGGCCATCGCCGCCGCATCCTGCAGGGCAATCTCGCCTCCACGCATGACTTTGCTGCGGGTTCGATCTACATCCGCGATTTCACCGATGATTACCGGGCCGACATGCTTAGCGGATTCGACTTCCTGCTGGTCGAGCTGTCGCGCGCCTTCATTGAGCGGATCAACGACGAAAAGGGCGGGGCGCGCGTCAGCAGCCTGCTGCCGCGCGCGGGCCAGCCGGATACTGTGCTGGGCCATCTATCGCAGGTGCTGGCCAGCGTGGTGGCAAACCCCGCGCAGACCAGCAGCCTTTTTGTAGAGCATCTGAATCTGGCGCTTGGCACCCACCTGCTGACGCAATACGGGGCCGGGGCGACCAGCGGCTGGGCAGAGTCGGGCGGCGCCCGGGTGCTGTCGCGCAAACTGGAGGCGCGGGCCAAGGACATGCTGCTGGCGTCGCTGCGGGAAGACACGTCGATTGCGGACATTGCAGAGGCCTGCAATCTGTCGCGCAGCTACTTCATCAAGGCGTTCCGGCAGACGGTCGGCACCACGCCGCATCGCTGGCTGCTGGAGCAACGGGTGCAAAAGGCGCAGGAACTGCTGCGCACGCCGGGGCGGTCGATCACCGACATTGCGCTGTTGTGCGGCTTTGCCGACCAGGCGCACATGACCCGGGTGTTCAC
>JAEYVD010000148.1 GCA_023432075.1 Pseudomonadota bacterium
GCGCGTGCGGCCGCCGGCAGCTCGGCCGGCGCGGGCGCGGGCGTGGCGCGGAATGCAAAGGACCGCGCCAGCGGCACGGCGGGCAGGCGGCGCCCCGTCAGAAGACTGGTTTCGGCGGGCCCCACGAAGAGCAAACCGTCCTCGCGCGCGAACCGGCGCAGCACTTGCACGGCGCGCTCCTGCGTTGCCATGTCGAAGTAGATCAGCAGGTTGCGGCAGAACACGAAGTCATACGGCGCCGCGCCCCCCAGCAGGTTCGGATCGAACAGGTTGCCGGACTGAAACCGGACCTGCCCGCGCACCCGCGCCGCCAGTTGATGGCCGTCCGGCACTTCGGAAAAATGGCGGTAGCGAAACGCCAGGTCGCCCCCGCGAAACGAATTACGGCCGTACACCGCGCGCTGCGCAAATTCGACCATGCGCACGCTGATGTCCACCGCGTCCACCTGAAAGCGATGCGGCGGCACGCCCGCGTCCAGCAGCGCCATCGCAATGGAATACGGCTCTTCGCCGCTGGAACACGGCACGCTCAGCACGCGCAGCACGCGGCCTTCGCCCCCCGGCGCAAACAGGCGCTCGCGCGCCAGCGTCGCCATGGCGATCTGGGATTCCGGATAGCGGAAGAACCAGGTCTCGGGCACGATCACCGCTTCGATCAGCTGTTGCATCTCGTCGGGCCAGGCTTGCACGCGCATCAGGTAGTCCTGCTCGTCGTCCACGCCGGCCGCGTGCATGCGGTGCCGCACGGCGCGCTCGACGGCCGCCTGGCCGATGGATCCGCTGTCCAGCCCCATGCGGCGCTTGAGCAGCCCGCTGAATTCCTCGATCAGGCTCATGGCTGCGCCTCGACCGCCGACGCCTCGCCACCGGCCGGAAACAACATTGCCCGCACGAAATCGGGCAACAGATCATCCACGCTGACGGCCTGCACCATGCCGTGCGCGTCGGTAAGGACCGGACCGAGATAGCGCGCGTCGGCATTGTCCAGCGCATGCGGCTGAAACGCCGACGGGTCGTAGTGCACGGTTTCGGTGGCCTGCTCCAGTATCAGGCCAAGCAGGCGGTCGGCGCGGGTGGGATCGGGGCGGTAACGCACCAGCGCCAGCCGCGTGCTGGTCACCGCGGCACACGCGCCGGCGCCGGCCAGCGCGCTCATGTCGATGACCGGCACCGCCGCGCCGCGGCGCTCCATCATGCCCGCCACCCAATGTGGCGCGCCCGGCACCTGCTTGAAGACGCGCAGCCCCAGCACTTCGGCGATATCCGCGGCGTCCAGCGCATAGCGGTCCGCGCCAATCCGGAACAGCAGGTACAGCCGGCGCGCCGGGGCGGCATGGCCCGCGGCGGCGCGTGGGCGAACGGCGGAGGCAGTCATGGAAGCGATCACACCTTGAAGCGCGACACGCCGCTGCGCAGGTCATTGGCCACCAGCGTCAGCTCTTCGATGGCGAGGCTGGACTGCCGCAGCGACTCCACCGTCTGCTGGGCCGCGTCGCTGAGCTGTTGCAAGGCCTGGTTGATCTGTTCTGCGCCAGTGGCCTGGGCCTGCATGCCTTCGTTGACCATCTGCACGCGCGGCGCCAGCGTCTGCACCTGCTGGATGATCTGCGACAGCTGGTCGCCCACCTGCTGCATGTCGGCCATGCCGCGGCGCACTTCCTCGGAGAACTTGTCCATGCCCATCACGCCGGCCGACACCGACGACTGGATCTCGCGCACCATCTGCTCGATGTCGTAGGTGGCCACGGCCGTCTGATCCGCAAGGCGGCGGATCTCGGTGGCTACCACGACAAATCCGCGGCCGTACTCGCCGGCCTTCTCGGCCTCGATCGCCGCATTCAACGACAAGAGGTTGGTCTGGTCCGCCACCTTCGTGATCGTGGTCACGACCTGCGTGATATTGCCGGCTTTTTCATTCAGCACCGCCAGCTTCGCGTTGACCGAACCCGCCGCCCCGACGACGTTGCGCATCGTGTCTTCCATGCGCGCCAGGCCCACCTGGCCGCTGCCCGCCAGCGTGGCCGTCTGCTCGGCAGCGCTGGAGACTTCCGTCATGGTGCGCACCAGTTCGCGCGACGTCGCCGAGATCTCCCGCGAGGTGGCGCCGATTTCCGTCGTGGTGGCCGCGACTTCCGACGCGGTGGCTTGTTGCTGCTTGGACGTCGCGGCGATTTCCGTCACCGACGTGGCCACCTGCACGGCCGACCGCTGCGTCCTGCCCACCAGGCCGGTCAGTTCGTCGACCATGCCGTTGAAGCCGGTTTCGATGGCGTTGAACTCGTCCTTGCGCGCCAGCTTCAGGCGCCGCGTCAGGTCGCCGCTGCCCGTGGCTTCCAGCGTCTTGACGATGTCGCGCATCGGGTTGGCGATGGCGCGCAACAGCAAATAACCACATACGATCGACGCGGCGATGGCCATCAGCAGCGACACCAGCATGCCGGTTTCGGCCGACTCCACCGACTTCTGGATGCTTATCGCGGCGTCGTCCGCCTGCTTCTTGTTTTCGCTCACCATCCTTGCCAGGATGTCGCGGCCCCGGTAGAACGACGGGCGCAGTTCGGTCACGATGCGCGACTGCGCGCGGGCCGGTTCCGCCAGCATGGCTGGCGACAGGATATCGGCGCGGATGCGCTTGTACTCCTGCAATTCCTTCTGGAATTCGTCGAACATCTGCTGATCGTCCTGCCGGGCAATCGTGCGCCGGTAGAAGTCGATGTGCTCGTCAAGCTGCTGGTCGCTACGCGGCAAGGATTCCAGCGCGGCGCGGCGTTCGGCCTCGGTGGGCGCATTGAACGCGTCCTGCACCACGACAAAGCCGCCGAACCACGACGCCCGGATCGACGTGCTGTAGTAGATGCCGGGCACCGCGTCGGTGTTGATCATCTGCGCTTCGGCTTCCACATGCAGGAGCCGCCGGTAGTCCACCACCACCATCAGCGTCATGATGGCCAGAATGGCCAGGAAACTGACCAGAATTCTTTGGCGGAGCGTCACATTCTTCATACCGGGAGACCTTTGTCCTAAATCGACTCGTCGACGCCCTGCCGGGACGCCCCTGGGTTATTCCCGCGCCGGCCAAGCTGTATCCGGCGCTTTTTACGGGAATATGGGAAATTTCGACAATTATTACAAAGGTGCCGCGCCGCAGCCATGAAAAACGCGGGAAAACGCAAAACATGGCGGCCATGTCGGAAAAATGCAAAGGTCTCTTACATAAAATCAACCGCAATGGTGTTCACACGGTTACATCCGCCGTCAGCCGGCAGCGCTCCACAGCGCAACCGGCGGCCGCTCCTGCACCCAGTCGCGCGTCTTTTCGTAGGCGTGGGCCAACTGCAGCACGGCCAGGTCGCCCCGAGGCGGACCGATCAGCTGCATGCCCATCGGCAGCCCATCGGCATTGAACCCCACCGGCACGCTGATGACCGGGCAGCCGGCCAGCGTCCAGGGCGTCACGGTTTCCATCCAGCGGTGATACGTGTCCATGGGCCGGCCCGCGATCTCCTTGGGCCAATCCAGATTGACGTCGAACGGGAACACCTGCGCTGACGGCACGGCCAAAAAGTCCACGTCCTCGAACATGCGCAGCACGGCCTGATACCAGGCGCTGCGCGCTTCCGTGGCCTGATAGATCTGACGGGCCGTCATGCCTTCCAGGCCCTCGACCTCCCAGATCAGCGCGGGCTTGACCAGCTTTCTCGTGTCGGGATTGTGAACCAGCTCGTGGAACTGTCCGCCCACCATCAGGTGACGGTGCGCCAGCCAGATGCGCCACAGGCGGTCGCCCGCGAACGGCACCCGGTAGGCGTCGACCTGGCACCCAGCCGTCTCCAGGTCCTTCAGGGCCTGCTCGCACAGCTCCAGGATCCCCGGTTCCATCGCCAGATAGCCGTCCCAATCGCCCAGCCAGCCGACCCGCTTGCCGCCCAGATCCGCATCCAGCGGCTGCGCGTACTGCGCCGGATCGTCCGTCAGCGACAGCGGCACGCGCTTGTCATGGCCGGCGATCACCGACAGCAGCAGGGCCACGTCGCGCGGCGTGCGGCCCATGGGGCCTTCGTAGGAAAGTTGCTTGAGAAAGACTTCGGGCGACGGGCCGGACGGCACGCGGCCGGCCGAGGGGCGCATGCCATACACGTTGCAAAAGGCCGCCGGGTTGCGCAGCGAACCGCCAAAGTCGCTGCCGTCCGCCACAGGCAGCATGCGCGCGGCCAGTGCCGCCGCCGCCCCGCCGCTGCTGCCGCCCGCCGTCTTGGTGGCGTCGTAGGCATTGCC
>JAEYVD010000286.1 GCA_023432075.1 Pseudomonadota bacterium
CACATCGCGCGCGGCGTAGCGCACGAAGAGCGTGGCGTCGTCGGTCTCGCGGGCGTAGGCGGGCAGCTTGTCGGTGCCGTACTTGTACTGGTTGTAGGTCGGGCAGATGCCGCGCTCGTACGGCGCATAGCCCTTGCCGTCGGCGCGGGGCCGTTCGTTGGTCAGGTACAGGTAGGACGAGGGGTTGGCAATCACGTAGCGCAGCGTGAGGCCATCGCGGCGCAGTGCGCCATCCAGGTTGTTCAGCACCGCGTACCGGTGCACCAGTTGGGCGCCGGCCGAATGGCCGGCCAGCACCAGCCCGGTCAGCGACGGCAGCCGTTTGCGGTCGTTCAGGCTGCGCAGTAAGTCATCCAGGACCTGGAACGAGGCGACGGGGGCGGGGCGGCCGGCAGCCTGGATACTTTCCTGGCCGTCTTCCCAGCTGGCCTTGCGCCAGGCGGCCATGCCGGCGAAACCGGAGTCGATCGAGCCGGAAAACCGCGGGGCGAGCACTAGCGTGTCGCGGGCGCGCGCCGCATCGGCGGCGACCAGCGCCTCGGCGGTCTCAAAGTATTGGTCGGCGTCGCGCTTGACACCGTGGATGACGATGAGCACCTGCTTGATGCCGCGCAGGTCGTCCTTGGTCAGGTCGCGGTTGGCGTAGACCGGCATCTTGTACCGGTGGCCGGGCCGGCCCAGTTCAACGGTCTGCCAGCGCAGCGGCGCCGCGCGCTTGGGCGCGGGCGTGGCTTCGTCGTAGTCGTAAGGGTCCGGCAGCGGCGTCTGGGCGTGCGCGCTGGCAAATGCCAGCACGGCGGCCACCGCCAGCGCGGCAGGCAGGAGGGCAGGCGCGCGGCGCATGGCGCGGCGACTGCTCAGCAGCTCTCGTGTCCCAGCAGTTGCTTGAGCGCCGGCAGGTCCAGGATGCGGACTTCGCGCTGGTTGATTTTGATGAGACCGTCGCGCGCAAAACGCGAGAACAGCCGGCTCACCGTTTCCAGCGTCAGGCCCAGGTAATTGCCGATTTCTTCGCGGCTCATGCGCAGCACGAACTCGGTCGAGGAATAGCCCAGCGAGGCATAACGCTGCGACAGGTTAAGGAGGAAAGCGGCCAGGCGCTGTTCCGAACGCATGGAGCCCAGCGACGCGAGCATCTGGTGCGAACGGGTGATTTCGCGGCTCATGAGGCGGCGGAATTGCTGCTGCAGCGACGGCAGGTGCGAGGCCACGCGATCGACTTCGTTCAGGCGGATGACGCAGACCTCGGAGTCTTCGAGCGCGACGGCGGCCGACACGTGCTTGCCGTCCAGCATGCCGTCCATGCCGACGATCTCGCCGGGCAGGTGAAAGCCCGTGATCTGGATCTGGCCGGTGGCGTCTTCAAGTTGCGTCTTGAGGCTGCCGAAGCGCACGCCGTACACGGCATCCAGCGGATGATCCAGCGAGTAGAGCGTCTTGCCTTTTTCGACGCGGACGCGCTCTTTCACCAGCTCGTCCAGCTTTTCGACTTCAGCGGCTGCCATGCCCACGGGGACGCAGACATGGCCCAGCATGCACGTGGAACAGTGGGCGGCATCAGGGGCAATGGGGACCCGTTTTTGCATACGATGACCTTTAGAGTGCCCATTGCGCGGCGGTCGCCGGAACGGGTGTGAAGCACGAGACAGGCGTCTATTGTAGTCCGTTGTTACTACGGACGTCTTACGAGGGGGCCTTCCGGTCGTCCGGCGTTGTCCGGGATACACGGTGGACGATCCAGTCGTCCCCGGCGATATCGACCGCCGAGGCCCGCCACGCGGGGTCGATCGGGTAGTACTCGCAGTGCAGCAAAAGGGGCTCGCCGGCGCCCTCCAGGCGGGCGCAGACCGTCCTGCGCACGAAGCAGCAGGGCTTGCCGGGCTCGTATTCCTCGATCTGGTCCATCAGGGCGAGCAGCGCCGGGCCCACCCGGAAGACGTCGCCCCGCACCCGCCGGCCGTCGTCCACGGGGATGAGCCCGGGCCAGTCGCCAAAATCGACCAGCATGCCGGGCACGCTGGCGGCGCCGACATGGCTGGCCGCAGGCAGGCCGCGCCGTGCGGCGGCCCGGGCGAGGTCGTTGATTTCGCCTGCCCGTAGGGTTCCGTACACAAAAACGTATATGCTCATCGCTAAGTTTGCTGCTGCACGTCGAAGAAGACCATGAGGGGCGCCGGGTGTTGAAATTGTCTCATCCGGCCACATATTCAGGTTATCGAGCCAGCCGGCACGTATCGGTCAGGCTCCCCACAAGCCAATACGACCATTATGCGATTCGACAAACTTACGACCAAGTTCCAACAAGCGCTGGCCGACGCGCAAAGTCTGGCCGCCCGCAACGATCATCCCTATATCGAACCCGTCCACGTGCTGTCCGCCCTGTTGTCAGACCCTGACAGCGGCGCAGGCAGCCTGCTGGCGCGGGCGGGCGTTGCGGTAAACCGCCTGGGTCCCGCCCTGGAGACGGCGCTCAAGTCGCTGCCGCAAGTGCAGGGCGATGACAACGTCCAGGTGGGCCGCGACCTGCAAGGCGTGCTGACGCGCACCGACAAGGAAGCCGCCCGCCGCGGCGACACCTACATCGCCAGCGAGCTCTTCCTGCTTGCGCTGGCCGACGACAAGGGTGAGGCCGGCCGCATCCTGCGCGAGGCGGGCCTGCAGAAAAAGGCCCTGGAAGCCGCGATCGACGCCGTGCGCGGCGGCGAGAACGTTTCCGGCGCGGAAGGCGAGGCCAACCGCGAAGCGCTGTCCAAGTACACGCTGGACCTGACCGAGCGCGCCCGCCAGGGCAAGCTTGACCCGGTCATCGGCCGCGACGACGAAATCCGCCGCACCATCCAGATCCTGCAGCGCCGCACCAAGAACAATCCCGTGCTGATCGGCGAACCCGGCGTCGGCAAGACCGCCATCGTTGAAGGCCTGGCGCAGCGCATCGTCAACGACGAGGTGCCCGAGACCCTGCGCGGCAAGCGCGTGTTGTCGCTGGACCTGGCTGCGCTGCTGGCGGGCGCCAAGTTCCGCGGCGAATTCGAAGAACGCCTGAAGGCCGTGCTGAAAGAGCTGGGCCAGGACGACGGCCGCAACATCGTCTTCATCGACGAGCTGCACACCATGGTGGGCGCGGGCAAGGCCGAAGGCGCGATGGACGCGGGCAACATGCTCAAGCCGGCGCTGGCGCGCGGCGAGCTGCACTGCATTGGCGCGACCACGCTGGACGAATACCGCAAGTACATCGAAAAGGATGCGGCGCTGGAGCGGCGCTTCCAGAAGGTGCTGGTCGACGAGCCCGACGTGGAGTCCACCATCGCCATCCTGCGCGGTTTGCAGGAACGCTATGAAATCCACCACGGCGTCGAAATCACCGACCCCGCGATCGTGGCGGCCGCCGAACTGTCGCATCGCTACATCACCGACCGCTTCCTGCCCGACAAGGCCATCGACCTCATCGACGAGGCCGGCGCGCGCATCCGCATGGAGATCGACTCCAAGCCGGAAGTGATGGACAAGCTGGACCGCCGCATCATCCAGCTCAAGATCGAGCGCGAGGCCGTCAAGAAGGAAACGGACGACGCGTCCAAGCGCCGCCTGGGCGTCATCGAGGACGAGCTGCAAAAGCTGC
>JAEYVD010000169.1 GCA_023432075.1 Pseudomonadota bacterium
GGCGCGCCGCCATGGTGCGCACGGTGAACCAGGCGCTGGAGGCCGGGCATCTGCGTCCCGACACCGATCCGCAGCAGCTGGTGTTCGAGGTCTACAGCCTGATGATCGGTTTGATGCACGACGCCCGTTTCCTTCGCGACCCCAAGGCGCACGAGCGCGTGAAGGCGGGGTACGAACGCCTTATCTCCACCTACCGCAGCTTCAAGTACATCGAGTAGTCCCACCTCGCCGGCCTCGTCCCGGCATTTACTTTCGCTAAATTTCGCACGACCGTGCGAATCTTGACAGGAGCAGTCCATGTGGATTCTCATTCCGATAGGCGCATTAGGCGTATCCTCCGTCCTTTGGCGCCAGTGGCGCGCGCTGCTGCGCCAATTGCCCGACCGCGCCGACCATCTCGTGCTGTTCTGAGTCCGGGCGCCCGGCCTTACCGTCCGGTTTTCACCCCGCCCCACACACCATGACGCGCTCTATTCACCTGCTGATCGTCGACCCGCAAAACGATTTTTGCGACCTGCCCGATTCGTATCGGCCCACCGATCCCCTGACCGGTTCGGCGGTCGAGCCCGCGCTGCCCATCGCGGGCGCGCATGCAGACATGCAGCGGCTGGCGCGCTTCATCGACGCCACCGCTCACGCGCTCTCGTCGATCACGGTCACGCTCGATTCGCATCACCGGCTGGACATCGCGCACCCCACCTTCTGGCGCGCGGGCAATGGCGACCCGGTGCCCCCCTTTACGCCGATCACCGCCGCGCAGTTGCGCGCGGGGGAATTCGTGCCCCGGCATGACGACGACGTGCCCCGCACCCTGAACTACCTGGACGAACTCGAAGCGCGCGGCCGTTACACCCTGATGGCCTGGCCGGTGCATTGCGAAATCGGCACCTGGGGCCATAACGTGCATGCCGACGTGCGAGCCGCCTATGGACGCTGGGAGGAAGACCGTCAGTTCATCGTGCGCAAGGTGCCCAAGGGCGCCAACCCCTGGACAGAACACTACAGCGCGCTGATGGCCGAAGTGCCGGACGCCGACGATCCGCGCAGCCAGCTCAATCGCGGCTTGCTGGACTCGCTGGACCGCGCGGACCTGATTCTTGTGGCGGGCGAAGCGGGCAGCCACTGCGTGAAGGCCACCGTCGAGCACCTGGCTGAACACCTGCCCGGCGGCAATTTGTCTCGCATCGTGCTGCTGACCGACTGCATGAGTCCTGTCGCGGGTTTTGCCAACGCGCAGGCCGGATTTCTGCATCGCATGCGAGATCTTGGCGTACAGCAACGCACCAGCATCGACATGGCGCGCGCGTTGGCGTAGAACCGCAGCTACGAGATCCGCAGGCCCAATGACAACGGCCGCCTGCAAACGCTAGGCGGCCGTGAAACCGTGCAAGGCGGGCGTTGCAGAACAACGTTCAGGCTGCGGATCCGTTCGTCTTGCCGTCGCATTCGACGTAAAGCGCGCTGATCGCTTCACACAGCGCCGGCGGCTGCTGAAACAATCGCGACACCAGCAGGCAGCCCTGAATCGTCGCGAACACGGCGCGCCCCGCGGCTTCGGGCGTTCCGGAAAACTTCAGCGTGCCCTGCGCCGCGCCTTCGGCCAGCACGCGAGCCAACCACGCTTCGTGCGCGCGGAAAAAACCCTGCAACGCGCCGCGGACCCGCTCGGACAGGCTCATCACGTCGGCGGCCAGCATGCCGCCCAGACAGAGTTCACCAGAGCCGCACGCAGCCGATTCCATCATCGAGAGGTATTTCTCAAGCTGCGCCTGCGCCGGCAGCGTGGTATCGATTCCACGCACCGCGCCAAGTGCGCGCGTGCTGTAGGCTTCGACGGCTTCGTAAAGCAGGTCGTCCTTGCCCGGAAAGTAGTAGTGGATGCTGGACGTCTTCACGCCCACATGCTCAGCCAGGTCGCGGTAGCTGAAGCCGTTGCATCCGCGCATGCGGATCAGCTTCTCGGCATGTGCCAGAAGCAGTTCGCGAGTGGTGTTGGAAGTCGGGGTATCCATGGCTGCATATTACCTACTAATAGGTCGGCTCGTCATTGGGACGGTCCCCTATCGGTGTTGCCGAGAGGGCCGCTCAAGCCGCCGACAGTGCCAGCGAACCCCGGCCGGGAATGATCCCGTTCCCGGGGTCCGCTTCGATTGCCATCTGCTTCAGCCTTGCACGGGCGGGTAGTCCAGTTCACCGCCGTCGGTCAGGCCTTGGGCGCGGGCGGCGGCCAGTTCCTGCTTCACTTGGGCGCGAGTCTTGTCGCCGGCGTGGGCATACGCGGTGGCGGCGTAGCCTTCTTCACCCGACACCAGTTCACCGTTGGCACGGGCGGCGGCCAGTTCTTGCTGCACCTGAGCGCGGGTCACCGTGCTTTGGGTGTTCAGCGCGGGCGGGTAGTCCAGTTCGCCAGCTTGGGCGGCGCCGATGAACGAGGCGGAAAGAATCAGGGCGGATACGAGGGTCTTCATGACAAATCTCCAGAAAGTGTTCAATTGCGATTGATGCGTTGATGTTGGGCTAAAGCTATCTATCTATAGATAGACGTTGGGTCGAAAAAATCAGCCTTGCACGGGCGGATAGTCCAGTTCCCCACCATCGGTCAGGCCCTGAGCGCGGGCAGCGGCCAGTTCCTGCTTCACTTGGGCGCGGGTCTTGTCGCTGGTGAAAGCGATCGGGGCGGCAGCGTAGCCTTCTTCACCGAACACCAGTTCGCCGTTGGCGCGGGCAGCGGCCAGTTCTTGCTGCACTTGAGCGCGGGTCACGGTGCTTTGGGTGTTCAGCTCGGGCGGATAGTCCAGTTCGCCCGCGTGGGCAGCGCCGATGAAGGAGGCGGAAAGGATCAGGGCGGAAACGAGGGTCTTCATGAGAAATCTCCAGACAGTAGGTGTGCAGTGTTGCGTCGTTGATTTGAAGCTATCTATCTATAGATAGACGAGAGATCGAAAAAAATCAGCCTTGAACGGGCGGGTAGTCCAGTTCGCCGCTTTCGGTCAGGCCTTGAGCGCGGGCGGCAGCCAGTTCCTGCTTCACTTGGGCGCGGGTCTTGTCACCGGTGAAAGCGATCGGGGCGGCGGCGTAGCCTTCTTCGCCGAACACCAGTTCGCCGTTAGCGCGGGCAGCGGCCAGTTCTTGCTGGACTTGAGCGCGGGTCACCGTGCTTTGCGTGTCCAGGGCGGGCGGGTAGTCCAGCTCGCCAGCTTGGGCGGCGCCGATGAAGGAAGCGGAAAGAATCAGGGCGGATACGAGGGTCTTCATGGTCAATCTCCGAGATAAGGTGCAGTGTGCGTTTCAGTTAGCTATCTACTTGTAGGTAGATGTCGAAGGAAATAAAAAAGCGGTCCTACTGTATTTCTGATTTCGGCGCCGAGCGGTTTGTTGTTTGCGCTGCGTCGATGGGATGAATCTTACCTACTACTAGGTAGACGACGCAAGCGGTTAAAGTGAAACAATTTATTTCGCAAGGCGGCCCCGCTGTCGTGATCAGCGGAGCCGACGCCACCCGGAAATCAGGCCGACAACGCCCGCATCACGGCGTACAGATCGGCCTTGCCCTCGAAGCCGATGCCAGGCAGATCCGGCATCGTGACGTAGCCGGCTTCCACCTTTACCCCATCCGGAAATCCGCCGAAGGGCTGGAACAGGTCCGGGTAGCTCTCATTACCGCCCAGACCCAGACCGGCCGCGATGTTCAGCGACATCTGGTGCCCGCCGTGCGGCACGCAACGGCTCGCGGACCAGCCGTGCTGACGCAGCATCGCGAGCGTGCGCAGATACTCCACCAGCCCATAGCTGAGCGCGCAATCGAACTGCAGATAATCGCGGTCGGCGCGCATGCCGCCGTAGCGGATCAGGTTGCGCGCGTCCTGCATCGAAAAAAGGTTCTCGCCCGTCGCCATGGGCTTGTCGTAGTAATTGCGCAGCGTCGCCTGCAGTTCGAAGTCCAGCGGGTCACCCGCCTCCTCGTACCAGAAGAGGTCGTACTGGGACAGCGCCTTGGCATAGGCAATCGCGGTGTCCAGGTCGAACCGCCCGTTCGCGTCGACGGCCAGTTTCTGGCCATCCTGCAGCACGCTTAACACCGAGTCGATGCGGCGCAGGTCCTCGTCCAGCGAAGCGCCGCCGATCTTCTTTTTCACGACGGTATAACCGCGGTCGAGATAGCTGCGCATTTCGTCCTTGAGCGCGGCGTGGTCCTGACCCGGGTGGTAGTAGCCGCCTGCCGCATACACGAACACCCGCCGGTCGGGCTGGCCGTTGCCATAGCGTTCGGCCAGCAACTGGAAAAGCGGCTTGCCTTCGATCTTTGCGACTGCATCCCACACGGCCATGTCGATGGTGCCGATCGCCACCGATCGCTCGCCGTGGCCGCCGGGCTTCTCGTTCTTGAACATCGCATCCCAGACCTTGTGCGGATCCAGGTTGCGCCCCGTGGCATCCGCCAGCGAATCCGGGTCCGCCTCCAGCACGCGCGGGATGAAGCGCTCGCGCATCAGCTTGCCCTGGCCATAGCGGCCGTTGGAGTTGAACCCGTAGCCGACCACCGGCTTGCCGTCGCGGATCACGTCGGTGATCACGGCGACCAGGCTTAGCGTCATCTTGCTGAAGTCGATGTAGGCGTTGCGGATAGGCGAACTGATGGGCAGGGTCTGCTCGC
>JAEYVD010000324.1 GCA_023432075.1 Pseudomonadota bacterium
CGCGGGCGGTTCATGCCGCGCCGCAATCGTGTTGTCCGATTCATTTCACAAAGGTGCGATCCATGGCCAAGAAACTGAATGAGAAGACCACCAAGGCGCTGAAGGTCCGCCGCAAGGCGCCGCTGGCGACGCCCACCGACCTGGCGGCCGACGCCACCCGCGACATCTCCGCAGTGCTGAATCAGGTGCTGGCCGACGTGTTTGCCTTGTACCTGAAGACCAAGAACTTTCATTGGCACGTCAGCGGTCCCCACTTCCGCGACTACCACCTCTTGCTGGACGAGCAGGGCGACCAGCTGTTCGCCATGACGGATCCCATCGCCGAGCGCATCCGCAAGATCGGGGGCACGACGCTGCGGTCCATCGGGCACATTTCGCGCTCGCAGCGCATTGCGGACAACGACGCCGACTTCGTGCAGCCGCTGGACATGCTGGCCGAGCTGCGCGAAGACAACAAGGTGCTGGCGGCAACGCTGCGCGAGGCGCACAACGTCACCGACGAGCATCGCGATATCGCCAGTTCCAGCCTGATCGAAAACTGGATCGACGAGACCGAGCGGCGCACGTGGTTCTTGTTTGAGGCCAGCCGTCAGGGCGATTCGACGGGACATTGAGCCTGTCGGATGGGGCGACGGTCCGGCGGTACCGGTATCGTCGGGTCAACGCCGCCCGCCAGAACGTGCGGGCGGATTGACTCGGCGGGGTCAGCCGCGGTCGTCCAGCAACGCGCTGATTTCGATTTCGGACCAGCTGCGGCCTGGCAGGCTGGTCACGCCCACCGCGCTGCGCGCCGGGCGCGGCATATGCGGGAATGCGGCCTCAAGCACCTGCGATGCACCGTCCAGTACCGCGCTGTGGTGTTCGAAGTCCGCCTCGCTGCGCAGATAGCCGCGCAGCTGCACGATGGCGCGTACGCGGTCCAGGTTGCCGCCGCTGGCCTCGCGCAGGGCGCTCAGCGCGCTCAGCGCCGCATGCGCGCAGGCCGCCCGGGCCGCGTCCAGATCGGCGCCCTGCCGGCATACGCCGACGATGGGAGCGCCGTCCCGCCGGCTGGCCTGGCCGCTGACGCAGATCAGTGTTGCGCCTGCCAGTGCGGCCAGGTGGTAGGGGGCATAGGCGCCGCGCGGAACCGGCGCGGCGGGCAGGCGCCAGCCGGCTGCCGCCAGTCGCGACTCGGCCGTACAGAGGCGGGTCACCGCATCCATTGCGTTTCGCCGCTCAGCCAACACCCGGGGGCGTCGACCCGCCGGCGCAACTGGATTGCCGATGGCGAGCCCATGGCCACACCCTGGCGGACGGTGTATACCCCGTCCGCCGGCACGCTTCCCGTCTCGTTCAGGTAGCCCCACAGGGCGGCGGCCGCGATGCCGGTGGCAGCATCCTCGGGGTAGCCAGACGCCTTGGGAAATTGCCGCGCGCTGGCGCCGTCCGTCGTCAGTGCATAGGGATAGAGACCGGTCGAGCCGATGGCCTCGCAAAGATCCCGCATCGCGTCGAAGTCGGGCGCCAAGGCGTTCAGCTCGGCCACGCCCGGCAGCCGTACCAACGTCTTCACGCGGCTGGTGCTGGCATTGATCATGTGCAGGCCGGGCAGGTCGGCATCGATGCGCAGCACGGCGGCGATCGCGCGGCATTGCGCCGGCGTGAGCGCTGAGGTCGCAACGGCAGGCTGCGACACCCAGGCGCGATTGCCTGCGTCGTCCCATTCGGTATCCACGCTGCCGCTCAGGGTCTGAACACGTGCGCGCGGCGTCGTCCAGCGTCCCCACTGCCGCAGGGCCCAGAGCGTGCCCACGGTTGCGTGTCCACACATCTCCATTTCGTGGCCGGGAACGAAGAATCGCAATTGGCACAGATGATCATCGCGATTGGCCGGCACAACGAAGGACGACTCGTGACCGTGGTGCGCGGCCAGGGCCTGCATGTCGCTGGCCGTCATGCCCTGCGCGTCAAGCACCAGCGGCACCGGGTTTCCGCCTTGGCGGGGCTGGGACGTATCGACGAATACGCGCAGCAGGATCGCCTGGCCGGCGGGAGGAATGTCGGGGTGAAGGTCAGTCAAACTGGACTCCGGTCTTGGTGATGAGCTCGCCCCAGAAGGCGAGGTCGTGTGAGACGGTTTGCGTCAGCGCCTCGGCTGTGTCGGGACGGACGTCGACGCCCTTGGCGGCAAGATCCGCGGCAACGGCCGGGTCCCGCAGCGCCGTGTTCAAGGCAAGGTTCATCTTTTGCACGATGGCCGGTGGCGTGCCCTCGGGAAAGGCCAGGCCGTACCAGAGCGATTGCGTGTACGTTGGCATGCCCTGCGCCGCGAAGGTCGGCACGGCAGGCAGGATGGGCGTCGCGCTGGTGGTGGCAACGGCGATCAGCTTGCCGCTTTGCACGAAGGGCGCCAGGCCCACCGGGTTGTCGAACATGATGTCGACCTGACCGCCGATCAGGTCCGTGTAGGCGGGTGCTGCCCCACGATAGGGAACGTGCGTCAGATCCAGCTGCTTGTCTTTCTTGAACATCTCGCCCAGCAGATGCGACACCGTGCCGGCGCCCACCGAGGCATACGTGCCCACGCGGCGCGCTTTCAGCGCGTCGACCAGTTCGGGGACCGTGGCTGCCTTCAGGGCAGGTTGGACCGCCAGCACGTAGGGCGACGTGCCGATGAAACCGACGTAATCGAAATCCTTGGCCGGCTTGTACGGCAGGTTCTTGTACAGGTGGGCGGCAAGCGCGGTGGTGCTGGTGGTGACGGCCAGCGCCGTGTAGCCGTCCGGTTTGGCGCGCGCGGCCTGGCCCGACCCCACGGTTCCGCCCGCGCCGCCGGCATTCTGGATGATCACGGTCTGCTTCAATTCGCGCGTCAGCGCCGGCTGCAACGTGCGCACGACCAGATCCGTGCCGCCGCCGGCCGGGAAGGGGACGATCAAGGTGATCGGCTTGTCCGGCCAAACGGGTTCGGCGAGGGCGCTGGCAAGCGGCAGGGCAAGCAGGGCGGTGGACAGCAAAGCCGCCGGAAGTGTGCGAATCATGGATTTCCCTTTGTGTTTGTTGAATGACCCAGATCGTAGGGAGCGGGCAAGCTGGCGGCGAACCGCGACGCGACAGTATTCGATCCCGGGTGCGACAAGGGAAATCACGCGGGGGCGCCGGGCTTGCGTGAAAACGGCTGCGCGCCGATACTGGCCCAACGCCCACTCTTGCTGCTGCCGGGCGTTCCCCGGCGCACCACACGCCCGCACTCCCTCATGTCGCGTTCCGTCCCGCTTTCCTCTAAACAGGACCTCATCGCCCAGACAGGTTTCGCCCTGGCGGCCAGCCGGCAGCCGCGCTATGCCTTTCATTGGCATGAGCACGACTGCGCCATGCTGCTTTGGCCGCGGGCCGGCGCACTGGACAGCGCCTGGCGGGACGAGGCAGGCGCGCGCCGCCGTTGCCGGCTTGTCCGTGGGCAGGCGTTGTTGTTGCCGTCGCATGTCGAGCACAGCACGCGCGCCGAGAGCATTTCTCAACAGCATGGCGAACTCTATCTGGCTCCGGAACTGTTGCGGGCATGCCGGGCGGGGGGCGTGCTGCAGTTGGATGGTGCGGCGCAGGCCATGCTGGATGCGCTCTGGAAGCCGGCGTTGTCTGCGTCCGCGCTGCCGATGCTGGTGGAAGCGTTGATTACTCAGCTGGATGCGGCGCACCGGATTCACGGCCAGGTCCTCACGCCGCAGCCGCCGCTGCCTTTGGCGCGGCAATGGCTGGAGCTCTTGCGCGAGCGGCTCGAAGCGGGGCAGCCGCTGCCCGCGATCGCCGATTCGGCCAGCGTGCTCGGCGCCACCACCCGCACGCTGCAGCGCGCCTGCATGGAGGCCTATGGCCAGTCTCCTATTTCCTTGCGCCGCATGGTCCTGGCGCAGGCTGCGCGCCAGCGGCTCGCCATGGGCGAACCGGCGGCAAGAGTCAGCGCCGAATTGGGGTTTTCCAGCAGCGGCCACCTGGGCCGGCTGCTGCGCGCGGTGGACCCCGCATCGGCATCCGGCATCGCCGCACCGCCCTGAACCGTCAGGCTAGGGGGGCGGCGTCGGATTCGAACAGCGCCTTTCCCGCGCTGCCCGCCGCTGGCGCGTGGCCTGGAATGGAAGCGATCAGTTCCCGGGTGTAGTCGCTGCAAGGCTGCAAGAACACATCCCGCGCCGCGCCGATCTCCACCACGCGTCCGCGCTGCATGACGGCGATACGGTGGCACAGCCGTGCGGCGACGCGCAGGTCGTGCGTGATGAAAACAATGCTCACGCCCAGCCGTTCCCGAATGGATTCCAAGAGATCCAGAATCTGCGCCTGCACTGAAACGTCCAGCGCGGAGACCGCCTCGTCGGCAATCAGGATTTCGGGCTCCATCATCAGTGCGCGGGCGATGGACAGGCGCTGGCGCTGCCCGCCCGAGAATTCGTGCGGAAACCGTTCCAGCGCGCCCGGATCCATGCTGACGAGCTCCAGCATCTCGATCATGCGCGCGTGCACCTGCGCGGCGTCCGCGCCGAAATTCAAGGGGCCTTCCGCCAGCGTGCGGCCGATTCTGCGGCGTGGGTTGAACGAGCGGAAGGGGTCCTGGAACACCATCTGCACGCGTTTGCGATAAGCGCGCGCCTGATGTCCGGATAGCCGGCCGACGGGTTGCCCATCGATGAAAATCTCGCCCGAGGTCGGTGAGGCGAAGCGGGCCAGGCAGCGGCCCAATGTGGTCTTGCCCGAGCCCGACTCGCCCACGATGCCCAGCGTCTCGCCGCGCGCCAACTGCAGCGACACGCCGCCCAGCGCATCGACGCGGCGGCGCCTGGACTTGAATAGCGAGCGGGTTTCGAAGCGCAGGGTCAGGTCGCGCACCTCCAGCGCGGGCGTACCCGTCTGTTCCAGCGGCCTGGCGCGGAAATCGCCCCGTGGACGTGCGGCCAGAAGACGTTGGGTGTATGGGTGGCGGGGATGGTTCAGCACGTCGGCGGCATTACCCTGTTCGACGATGCGTCCCGCCTGCATCACCACGACGCGGTCGGCGATCTCCGCGACCACGTCGAAGTCGTGGGTGATGAACAGTACGCCGTTGTCGTGGCGGCCCCGCAGGTCGTTGAGCAGGCGCAAAACCTGCGCCTGCGACGTCACGTCCAGCGCCGTGGTGGGCTCGTCCGCGATGATCAGGCCCGGCTCCATCGCCAGCGCCATGGCGATCATCACGCGTTGGCGCTGTCCGCCCGACAACTGGTGCGGGTACGCGTGCTGGAGCTTTTCCGGATGGGGCAGGCGCACATCGGACAGCAAGGCCAGGACGCGGCTGGCCACCGCCTCGCGATCCATGCGCTTGGCATGGAATTCGAACACCTCCGCGATCTGGTCGCCGACGCGCATCAGCGGATTGAGCGCCGTCATCGGCTCCTGGAAGATCATCGCCATGCGGTTGCCGCGCAGCTTCTGCAGCGTGTCCCGCCCGGCGTGCGTGATGTCGCGCCCCGACAGCAGGATCTGGCCGCTTTCCAGGGTGAGCGTTCCTTTGGGCAACAAGCCCATGATGGCGCTGGAGGTCACGGATTTGCCGGACCCGGATTCGCCCACAATGCAGACGATTTCGCGCGCGTTGACGGAAAGCGACACGTCTTCCACGGCATAACGGCGGTCGCCGCTGCCGGGCAGGCGCACCTTCAGGTTCCGGATATCCAGGATGGCGGTGGCGGGGGCGCTGGCCAATAGGGCCTGTGCCTGGAGTGCTGGGTTCATGGCGTCAGCCCTTGGATTTGCGGGAGAGTCGGGGGTCCAGGCGGTCACGCAAGGCGTCGCCGAACATGTTTACGGCGAGGATCAGCAGGGCGAGGAACACGCCCGGATACAGCACGATCCAGGGCGCGCGCTGGAAGAACGGGCGTCCCTCGGCGATGATGCTTCCCAGGCTGGGAATCTCTGGCGGAAAGCCCAGTCCCAGGAAACCCAGCACGGCTTCGGTAAGGATGGCGGCCGCGCAGACAAAGGTGGCCTGCACCACCAACGGATTGATCGTGCTGGGAAGAATGTGCCGCCACAACACCTTCAGGGCGGGCGTACCGGAACCGATTGATGCCTCGACGTAGGGTTCCTCGCGCACCGACAGCACGACGCCGCGAACCAGCCGCGCCACGCGCGGTATCTCCGGAATCGATATGGCGATAACCATGGTGGCGATGTTGGCGCCGCCCAGCGCGACCATCGCCACGGCAAGAAGCAGGCCGGGTATCGCCATGATGCCGTCCATCAAGCGCATCATGGGCGCATCGAGCCGGCGGACATACCCGGCGGCCAGTCCGATGCAAAGGCCCGCCGCGATGGCAATGGCGCTCACCAGCGCTGCAAGCGTGATCGACAGGCGTCCGCCGTACAGCACCCGGGACAGCAGGTCGCGGCCCAGCGAGTCGGTGCCCAGCCAATACGTATCGGATGAGGGCTGAAGGCGCGCGCGAGGGGTAAGCGCGCCGGGATCATGGAACGAAATCCAGGGGGCGCCCACAGTCAGCGCCACCAGCAGCATCAGCAGCAGTAGCGAGCCCAGCATCACAGGGTCGCCGATCAGGGCGGCAATGGCCTGGCGCAGCCGCGATGGCGGTGGCGTGGCGGGCAGGAGGGCGGCGGGAGAGGAGGAAGGGGGCATCGGTCAGTTCCGAATCGTCGGCGGTTCAATAGCGGATACGGGGATCGAGGACGACATACGCCAGGTCGATCAGCAGGTTGACGAAGACATAGATGAACGAGAAGAACAGGATGGTCCCCTGCACCACGGGGTAGTCGCGGGCAAGGACGGAATCCACGATCAGGCGGCCGACGCCAGCGATATTGAAGATGGTCTCGGTTACCACGACTCCGCTGATCAGTGTGGTCAGCGCCACGCCCACGATCGTGACGATGGGAATCGCCGCATTGCGCAACGCATGGCGAAACAGCACGAAGCGCTCGGTGACGCCCTTGGCCCTGGCCGTGCGCACGAAGTCCTCGCCCAGCACGTCCAGCAGGCTGGCCCGCGTAATGCGTGTGATCAAGGCGACAAAGACCATCGCCAGCGTCACCGTTGGCAGCAGCAGGTGCTTGGCATATCGGGCCACGCCTTCCTGTAGCGGCGCATAACCTTGAACCGGCAGCCAATCCAGGTGGACCGAGAAAACCAGAATCAACAGATACGCGACGACGAAAGCGGGCATTGAAAACGCGAGTACGGCCGCGGCCATGATGCCGCGGTCCGCCAGCCCGCGGTGCCGCCAGGCCGCCAGAACCCCCAGGGGAATCGCCGTGGCGATGGTCAGCAGGATCGCGCACGCCGCCAGCGAGAAGGTGGGGCCCAGCCGCGCCGTGATCAGCGCGGTCACGGGTTGCCTGGATTGGATCGAATTGCCCAGGTCGCCCTGAGCAAGCGCGCCTATCCAGCGCAGGTACTGTGTGCCCAGCGATTGATCCAGGCCCATTTCCGTCCGGATCTGGGCGATGGATTCCTCGCTGGCCATGTCGCCAGCGATGACCCGTGCGGGATCGCCCGGCGCCATCCTGAGCAGCAGGAACACCACCGTGGCGACGATGAGCATCACGGGAATAGCGGCCAGCAGGCGCTTGATGATGAGTTCAATCATGAATTTGCCTTTCCATTGCCCGGCCGGCCCGGGTAAACGGGGCCGGCCGGGCTGCGACGTGTCGCGCTACCAGAAGAGGGGAATCTGCGCGTCCGTCATGCGCCCCAGCTTGGCGGGGTTGTATCCCTTCACCTTGGAATACGTGCCCAGGGGGATGAAGAACACCTGGTCGTAGTTGAGTTTCTGGATGGCAAGGGCAATTTCCTTGCGGCGGGCCGGATCCGCGGTCTCGGCGAACTGGTCGCGCAGGCGCTCCATCTCGTCGCTCCTGGACCAGCCGATGTAGCCTGCCTCGCCGCGCCCATCCAGGTTGGGATTGGTCAGCGGGTTCATCAAGTCCAGACTGGTGAATCCCGTCTGGAAGATGCTCCAGCCGCCTTGCGCCACAGGATCCTTCTTCGAATAGCGAGACAGCAGGGTGGCCCAGTCCATGGACTGGATTTCGACATTCATGCCGATCGTCTTGAGCGCCTGCGCGGTCACGGACGCCAGGCTGGAAAGCACGGGCAAATCGGTCGGGTGCAGGATCACGACCTTGCTGCCGTCATAGCCGCTTTCCTTCAGCAGGGCCTTCGCTTTCGCCAGGTCCGGCTCGCGCGTCTGGGTTGCGCCGTCCTCGGAGGCGTACGGAGAGTTGCAGCTCAAGACGGCGCCGCACAGGCGGTACATGGTGTCGTCGCCGATCTGCGCAGCCAGGTAATCGGCCTGGTAGACGGCGGCGAGGACCGCCCGGCGCACCTTGGGATTGTCAAACGGCGGCTGCAGCCAATTCATTCGCATGGTGAAGATGTTGGTGCTGTCTCCATAAGACTTGAGCGCAACATTCTTGGCATCCTTGAGCTGTGGCATCAGATCCGGCGGCACGTCTTCCACGAAGTCGATTTCACCGCGCCGCAAGGCGTTGACGGCAGTCTGCGCATCGGAAATGCTGACCAGCTCGATCCGGTCGGCGATGGCTACCTTGGCGCCGGCAAAGCCGCTGGCGGGTTCCTTGCGCGGCACATAGTCGGTGAATTTCACATACGTCGCCTTGACGCCGGGCTGGAAGTCCGCGGCCACGAATTTGTACGGCCCGGAACCGACGACCTCGGTGATTGGCTGAGAAACCGGCACGGCGGCGATGCGGCTGGGCATGATGAAGGGCACCGGCGAAGCGGGCTTGGCCAGCGCCTCGATCAGCATGCCGAACGGCTGCTTGAGATGGAACACGACCGTGTTGGGGGCGGGACTCTCCAGGCTGCGGGTCGCAGCCATCAGGCGCAGTCCCAGGACGTCGCGCTGACCCCAGCGCTTGAGCGACGCGACCACATCTTCCCCGGTCACCGGCGTGCCGTCGTGAAACTTCAGGCCTTGGCGCAGGGTCAGGGTGACGGTGAGCCGGTCTGCGCTCTCCTGCCAACTTTCGACCATCTCCGGTTGGGGCTTTCCGGCCGCGTCCAGCGCGAACAGCGTGTCAAAAACCATGTAGCCGTGGTTGCGGGTGATGTAGGCATTGGTCAGGATGGGATCGATGACGCGCAGCGGCGCCTGCATGACGATCCTGGCCGTGGTCTCTGCGTGCAGCGGGCTGACGGGCGCTAATCCGACGGCGCAGGCAAGAGCGGGCGCAAAAATGGCGGGCGCGCAGAGGCGACCCAGTCCGGGAAACGTGAATTTCATATCGGTACCTTCAGGGTGAGAGTGGAACGGGCGATATGGGACAGGACTTCAAAAGTCCCGTCCGGTCAGCCAAACTGCGGTCTGCGCGCGGCCCAGGGGGCCAGGCGTTCAAGTTGCGCCGAGAGTTCGAGCAGGATGTCCTCGCGCCCGAAATGGCCGATCAGCTGGGTGGCCACGGGCAGACCCGCGTCTGTCCAGGACAAAGGCAGGCTTGCCGCGGGCAAGCCCGCGCCGTTGATGACCGGCAGGAAGGTGGAATAGGTGGCGGCTCGGGCGCGGTACTCGCGAAAATCGAGGCCGCTGGATGTGTTCAGCGCAAGGTAGTCGAGCTTGCACGGAAGCTGCGCCAGTGTGGGGGTGAGCAGGACGTCCAAGTCCGCCATGGCGGCGGCGAAGGCCCGGCCCACGGCATGCAGGCGGCTCACGGCGTCGATGTACGACGCAGCGTCCAGGCCCTTGCCGGCAAGGTACCCGTCATGGATGACCGGTTCCAGATCACCGGCTTGCAGGCCGCGGCCCAGCAGCTTCAAACGGCTATCTACCGCAACCACGATATTGCTGGCCAGGATGCTGCCGTGGGCGTGCACGAAGCCGTCATAGTCGATGTCGGGCAGCGAGGCCTCGAAGACGTCGTGGCCCAAGGCTTCCAGTAGCGATGCCGTGTGCGAGACGGCAGCATCGCATTCGGGGGCGATGTCGATGCCGTTCCAGGCCGAGCGCAGAAGGCCCACACGCAACGGCCGCAGGACGGGCTCGCCAACGGCCTCCAGGAATGTACGGGGCTTGGGCGGTGCGGCATAGGGCGCACCGGCTTCGTAGCCGGCGATCATGTCCAGCGCCGCTGCCGTGTCTCGTACGGAGATGCTCAGCACGCCATCCGTTGCCATGCCGGCCCAGCCTTCCCCGCGCGCCGGACCCATCGGGACGCGTCCGCGCGACGGTTTCAATCCGAACACGCCGCAGCAGGCGGCTGGAATCCGGATGGAGCCGCCGCCGTCGCTGCCGTGCGCCACTGGAACGATGCGGGCCGCGACGGCAGCGGCTGCACCGCCACTGGAGCCGCCCGCGGAGCGCGTCCGGTCCCAGGGATTGGGCGTGACGCCGCCGTTGCGCACCGCCTCGGTGGTGCCCGCCATGCACAACTCGGGAACGGTGGTGCGCGCGAACGGGATCAGGCCCGCCGCCTCAAAGCGGTCGGCGACGGTTGCCGCGTACGGATACGTGGTGTCGTTGAACAAAGCCGAACCCAGGCTCGAGGGAAATCGCGGGTGGGCGAAGCCGGAGTCCTTGAGCAGGAACGGAATGCCTCGAAACGGACCGCGCGGCGTCCATCCCGCGGCAATGCCGCGCGACTCGTCGTAGCGGGGGTAGGTGATGGCGTTCAGGACGGGATTGCGCTGCTCGGCCAATTCGATGGCGCAATCCATGAGTTCGGCGGAGGTGACCTCGCCGCGTTCAAGCAATTTGGCCAGAGCAAGGCCGTCCAGGCGCTCGTACTCGGTGGTTTGCATGTTTCCCCTTCTTTGCAATCTGAGCGATTCACGGCTTTCTTGGTGAAGCCGGGGCCGTTGACGAGGGGCGAACCAGCTGGACGGATTGTTCCGGAAAACCGCACCTTGCCGGTGCGGACGGAAGTGGTGGCGGTAGGAAGCAGACTCGCCAGGTCAATCGGCAAGGCAAAGTCTAGGGATCGCGGCCGCCAGGGCCAAACCAGGATGCGACAGCGTGGCCATCCCAAATGCGACAGGGGCCAGGGGCGCTGATGCGGACCAGGCGGCAGGCGGCCGCAAGCGGGGTCGGGCTCAGCCCTCCCGGCCAAATCCGCCCGTCGCCCAGTCCGACGCCCGCTGCACGCTCAGCTTGTACGTCGGCGGCACGCGGATCTGGGCGAGCTGCTCGCCCAATTCGTCGTAGGCGCTGAGCGTGGCGTAGGGCTCGTCCTCGTCGGGCACGATATCCAGCTTGACGGTCAGGCGGCCCTCGGCGGCGTCGATCTTCACGCTCTTGTGCAGCGTGGCGTGCAATTGCTGTTCGTGGCGGCGCAGGACTTCGTTGGCCGTCTTGACCAACGTGTGGAAGGCCGGCGCGTCCAGCGGCTTGGGGTTTTTCTTGTCGCGGCCCATGGTCCAGGGCCCGACCAACGCGGGCTCGGCCTGGCCGTCCAGCGTCATTTCGACGGCCCAGCCGTCGTCGTCTTCGTTCTTGATGATGCGCGCGGTCCAGCCGTCGTCGCGCCAAAGCGTGGCTTGCTGCGCTTTGGGCGCGTCGGAAAGGTCGGTGTCCGGCGTGGGGGTGTCATTCACTGCGGTACGGCTCCTGCAAGGGTTGATGCGCAGCGTGTAGGGGGCTGCGGCGACCCTGCAATGTAGCCTAACGCGGCAGGCGGACCGGGACATCGGGATCCCCCTCGGGCGAAAGTCCGCCAGCGCTAGATTGCGCAGGAGGCCGCCCACGCCCGGAACTGCGTCAGCTCGGGTGACGGTCGCCTGTAGTCTTCGGGAGGCAGGACGAAATAGTAGCTTTGCGCGCCCAGATCCACGGTCAGGTCGAACGGCGCCACCAGCCGGCCTTCGTCCAGTTCCTTCTGCACCAGGGGCTTTTGCGCGATGGCCACGCCATAGCCCTCCAGCGCGGCCTCGTAGGCCAACGCCGACGATTCATAGCGCAGGCCGCGCGTGACATCGATCCCGGTCAGGCCGGCGGCCTGCAGCCATATTTCCCAATAGTCGGGGCGCGCCAGCGTATGCAGCAGGATCTCTCCCTTCAGATCGGCGGGCGTGCGCAGCCGCGCGCATTTGCCGGGCACGCAGACCGGCAGCAATTCATTGACCATCAGCTTGTAGCTCAGCAGGCCACGCCAGCGGCCATTGCCCATGCAGATGCCGGCGTCGACTTCCTCGCGTTCGAAGTCCGGCGCGTCCACGGCCGTGTGGAGCTTGACGTCGATGTCGGGATACTGCCGGTGAAACCCCGACAGCCGGGGCAGCAGCCAGCGCATGGCGACGCTGTGCGGCGCCTTGATGACGAATTGGCGGCGGCGTGAACGCTCGCCCAGTTCCGACGTGGCGCGCTGCAACCCGCCAAAGCAGCGCGCGATGTCGGCGTGATAGCCCGCACCCATGGACGTGAGCACGATGCGGCGGTGCTGGCGCAGGAACAGCTTGAGCCCCAGGTGTTCCTCCAGCAGACGGATCTGGCGGCTGATGGCGGCGGGCGTCACGCTGAGTTCCTCGGCCGCGCTGGTGATGCTGCCCA
>JAEYVD010000385.1 GCA_023432075.1 Pseudomonadota bacterium
TGCGCTGCACGTCGCCCGTCTTGGGATCCATCAACGTGATGGTGTCGCCCGTGGCGTTGGCCACCATGAGCGACTTTTCATCGGGCGTCAGATACAGGTGATGCGGCTCTTTGCCCGTGGGCACGCGGCGCAGTTCCTTGTAGGTGGCCGGGTCGATGATGCTGACGTTGGCGTCCAGGGAGTTCAGGACAAAGATCGGGGCCGAAGCCGCCGCGGCGCTAAGCGCCATCCCCACGCCGAAAACGGCGTAGCGGAGGAAAGACATGGGGTTCAATTTGGAGATCCGGCAAAGGGAAATCGGGCAGTCACCCGGTGCTCGCCATTGTAGGCACAGCCGCCTGACAAAAGGGTCACAGAGGGGCTTGGGAATGCGGCGCAGCAAGCGCTTGAGAGGCAAACCCGCACGCCTGTTGCGACCCCGCAACAGGCCCGTGAAAAGGGCGTCATATGGCCCCGAAAAACCTATCTGACGGGCGTGGCCTGGCCGTGCGCGTCGACCCAGTTTCCGGTGCGGATATCGGCCTCCCGCAAGGCCGCCGCGCGCGCCGCCGACGACGGCCCCAGATCGCTTTCCAGGACGCCGCCTTCCGGGCCGACGACGAACGTGCCGATCCCTGTCTGCCCATAACGCGCGGGCCACGCGACGATGCGGTACGCATTGTCCGACCCGCCCGGCAGCACCTTGTAGCGATAGCCGAAATAGGCGTCGTCCACGGGCACGTCCGGACCCATCGCCAGTGCGTCCGGTCCGAACGCCTGCTGCGGCGCGCCCGGCACGTCGGGCCAGTAGAGGCCATCGCGCTCGCCGGCGCGGCTGACCAGCCGCGTGGCGTACCGGCCCTGCCCCACCCCTTGCGCATAGCGCGTCTGCGCGGCCTGCAGTTCCTGCAGGGTTTCAATGGCGGTCAGCTCGTTGCGGTCGATGGCGCGGCGCTGGATCTCCGCCTTGCCGGCCACCGGATCGAAGCGCCATCCCTGGCCGGCGCGCACCAGCGGCACAGGCAGCGTCCATCCGGAATCGCCCACCGCCACCCAGGACCGGCCGCCGTCGGCAACGATGTCGTGCTTACGGGCCCACGCCGCCAGATAGCGGTAGATGTTTTCCTGGTCGACGCCGCCCGGCACGAGCTGCCGGTGGTTTGGACCCAGCACTTGTCTCAAGGCATCGACGTCGTTCAGGGCCAGCGCGTCGGTGAACGCCTGCGCCGCCGCCTGGGCGCTGGGATACACGGCCTGCGACATGGCGGGCGCCGAGACGCCGAGCGCAAGGGCCAAGGCAAGACACAGCGCGCGCAAACGGGCGATCGTCATAGGTAGTCCCTTGTCCATGGTGTTCATCTCCGGCCACCGCCACCGCCGCGGCCGCCCCCGCCGCCACGCGAGGCGCCTGCGCCGCCGCCGCGATTGGGCGCGCTGGCGCCGGTGCTGCGGTGCCCGCCGCCGCCACGGCTGATTTCGCCGCGCTGGTTCTGCTGCCGCATGCGGTCGCCGTCGCCCGCCCCGGAAAGGGCGTTCTGGCTGTTCGATGCCCGCGCCCGGTCGCGCGCGGCCGCTTCGTCGGCGCGCTGGCGCTGTGCGGCCGCCTGGCGGTCCTGCGTGGAGACGCTGCCCGTCGACACGCTGGCGCCGCGGTCCTGGGGACGGTTCTGGGTAGAAACGCTGGTGCCGCGATCCTGCGGACGGTTCTGGGTCGACACGCTGGAACTGCGATCCCGCGCGCCCTGCCCCGCTTGCGATCCCTGCCCGCGGCCCGCCGCGCCGTCGCCCCGAGCCGCGCCCTGGCCGCGCGAACCATCGGCCCCGGCATGCCCGGCAATGGGCTGCCCGGTGCGGCCCTCGAAGGACTGTGCCGCCCGCTGCCGCGCGGCGTCGCGAGATCCCGCGGCGGGCGCCGTGCCCGTCGTCCGGCCCCCCGTCCCACCCGTCTGGGCACGGCTCTGCAGCCCCGCCTGCCGCTGGCTGTCAAACCGCTGGCGGCTGGCCGTGTCCGCATACGGCGCGTTGCCCCGGTTGGCGGCGTTGTGCTGCCAGGTGGCCCGGTTGCTGTTCACGTTGTTGCGGTCGATGCGATTGTTGACGTTGATGTTGTTGTAGCGGTCCACATCGATATCGACATCGCCGTGCCCCCAGTTGGCGTCGCCCCACAACGAATTGATCGCCGCCACGCCCACACCGAAGCCAATGCCCGCCACGAGCGCGCTCCCGAACACCGAGCCGGGCGGCGGCGGATAGTAATAAGGGGGGTATGACGGATAAGCCCACGTGCCGTAGACCACCGTGGGGTTGTAACTGGGCACATAGACCACCTGCGGATCGGCCGGCTCGATCACCACCACGGTCTTCTCGTTGGCCGTGGTGGTCTTGACCGTCTGCTGCGGCGTGCTTTTCAGATTGCCTGCCTTTTGCGCCTGCGTGCGCAGCCGCTGGACGGCATCCATCACGGCCTCGGGGTGCGCCAGGAAAGCGTCGCCCACGGACTTCACCCAGCCGGGCTCGCGGCCCATCATGTCCATGACCGAGGGAAAGGCAACCAGCGACTTGACGCTGGGATCCCAGGTTTCGGCGTCCACGGCGCGCACGGCGTCGTCGCCGGACTGATCGGCATGCGCGGCCGACCATTTGGCGGCCGCCGCGATGTCATCCGGGTACGTGGATCCCATGAGGATCTGCGACAGCAACGCGTCCGGATAAAGCGCCACGGGCGCCATGAGCTGATCGAGCTGCGCGTTGCTGAGCTTGGTCTGCGCCAAGGCAGGAGAACAGAGGGACAGCCCCAGGCACATCAGGCCGATGAACCACTTTTGCAGTCGCCGCATTTCCGTTCTCCGCACACAGCAAGACGCCACAAGCCAGGAGGGAACCGCCGGATATCGCGAAGACAATAT